>JBBQJN010000036.1:0-19021 GCA_038325945.1 Burkholderiales bacterium
CGTGTAGGCCGAGTAGTTGGTGGCCAACACCACGCCGTTGCGGTCGACGATCAGCCCGCGGTTGGGCACCACCGGCAGCACCGCGATGCGGTTGGCCTCGGCCTGCAGCGCCAGCTCTTCATGGCGCACCACCTGCAGCACCACCAGGCGCCAGCCCAGCAGGCCGAAGCACAGCAGCACGAACAGCGCCGCCACCAGCAACCGGGTGTTGAACCGGTCGAGGTCGCGTTCGAGGTTCTTCAACTCTGCCATGCGACCTTCGACCCCGGGCTCGGCGGGTACGCCGAGCCACCCCCCGCAGGAGTGCGGAGCCGCTTGGGAGCGGCCTGGCGCTGGCTCCGCGCCGCTCCGACTGGGTTTTGTGGCATCACAAGGGCCGATTCTTGTCCGGATCCGGAGCACGGCGTTGCGGCGCCAGCAGCAGCAGCACCGCCAGCGGCCACAGCAGGGCCTCGAACACCGGTGCCAGCAGCACGGTCCAGCCCGGGAACATGCCGCCGGCGGCCAGCCGTGCCACCATGGCCACTGCATGCGCGGCAAAGAACACCGGCAGCACATGCAGCGCCTGGGCCGGCAGGCTGAACCACAGCACCCGGCGGTGCACGGTGATGGCCAGGTAGCTCAGCAAGGTGTAGGCCAGTGCATGCTGGCCGAGCACCGCGCCCTGGTGCACGTCCACCACCAGGCCGAAGGCGAAGGCAACGCCCACGCCGACCCGGCGCGGCTGGTGCACGTTCCAGAACACCAGCACCAGGGCCAGCAAGTCGGGGGCGGCCGGTTGGGGGCCGCCAGGCAACATCGCCAGCAGCAACGCGCCCAGCAGCGTGAATGCGATGAAAAACGGGTTGACCGGCAGCAGCAGCTGGTCAGTGCCACGCGCCATGATCATCGCGTCAGCTCCTGGCCAGACGCCGGGACACCCGGTCGACCCACCTCACTGGCCCGGCCACCACCCTTGGCGCCACCGGGCGCCGATGCAGAAAGCGCCGCCGGCCGCGGCGGCATCTGCAGCGACAACGACTCCAGCACCAGCATGTGGCGCAGGTTGTCCAGTGGCGCCACCGGCGTCAGCAGGATGCGTGCAAAACCGGCATCCGACCGCCGGTCGACCCGCGTCACCCGCGCCACCGGCAGGCCGGGCGGGTAGACGCCATCCACGCCACTGGTGGTCAGCGCATCACCAGCCTGCACGTCGGCATTGCCGGCCATGAAGCGCAGTTCCAGCGCCGTGCCACCTTCGGCGCCGCCGAATGCTGCGCCGCGTTGCTGGGTGCGGGTGTTGAGCACGGGAATCGCCGCGTCGCGGTCGGTCAGCAGGGTGACCACCGCGCTCAGCGGGTAGACCTCGGTCACCTGGCCCAGCACGCCTGCCTCGTTGACCACCGGCGCCCCGGCCGCCACGCCCTGGCGCGCGCCGCGGTTGATGAAGATCTTGCGCGAGTAGGGGTCGCCCGCCTCGTACAGCAGCTCGGCCGCCACGCTGCGCACCTGCAGCGCGGGTTGCAAGTTCAGCAGCGCGCGCAGGCGCTCGTTCTCGGCGGCCAGCTGCTCGGTGCGGGCGGCGCGCTCGCTCTGGCGCGCCAACTGGGTGCGGGCGGCGGCCTCGCGGGCCTGCGCGTCCTTGATGCCTTGCAGGTAGCTCTGGCCGTTCTCCAACAAGGCCACCGGCACCTGCAGCGTCTGCTGCAGCGGCAGCAGGGCCGTGGCCACCGCGCTGCGCAGTGGCAAGGTCAGCTGCCAGCGGGTGTCAGCGGCCCTCAGGAAGATGGCCAGCGCCGAAAACAGCGCCAGTTTGGTCAGCGCAGACGGCCCCTGCCGGAAGAACGGCGGTGGCGTGCGGTCGAAGGTGCCCAGGGCCATTGCAGCTCAGCGGTCGGGCTGAAACACAAAGGCCGGCTGCATCTGCGACGCGCCGGCCCGGGAACAGTCCATCACCGATCACTCGGAGGTGAAGATCGAGCCGCGGCCTTCCATGCGCTCCAGCGCCATGCCGCAGCCGCGCACCACGCAGGTCAGCGGGTCTTCGGCCACCAGCACCGGCAGGCCGGTTTCTTCAGCCAGCAGACGGTCGAGGTCGCGCAGCAGCGCGCCGCCGCCGGTGAGCATCATGCCGCGCTCGGCGATGTCGGCGCCCAGCTCGGGCGGTGTCTGCTCGAGCGCGTTCTTGACGGCGCTGACGATCTGGTTTAACGGGTCGGTCAGGGCTTCGAGGATCTCGTTGCTGCTGATGGTGAAGCTGCGCGGCACACCTTCACTCAGGTTGCGGCCCTTGACCTCGATCTCCTTGACCTCGCTGCCGGGGAAGGCGCTGCCGATGTTCTTCTTGATCAGCTCGGCGGTGGGCTCTCCGATCAGCATGCCGTAGTTGCGGCGGATGTAGTTGATGATGGCTTCGTCGAACTTGTCGCCGCCGACGCGGACCGAGCCCTTGTAGACCATGCCGCCCAGGCTGATGACGCCCACCTCGGTGGTGCCACCGCCGATGTCGACCACCATCGAGCCCGACGCCTCGCTGACCGGCAGGCCGGCACCGATGGCCGCAGCCATCGGCTCCTCGATCAAGTAGACATCGGATGCACCGGCGCCCAGCGCCGATTCACGGATGGCGCGGCGCTCGACCTGGGTGCTGCCGCAAGGCACGCAGATGATGATGCGCGGGCTCGGGCGAAGGATGGATTGCGGGTGCACCATCTTGATGAATTGCTTGAGCATCTGCTCGGTGACGGTGAAGTCGGCGATCACGCCGTCCTTCATCGGCCGGATGGCCTCGATGTTGCCGGGCACCTTGCCCAGCATGGCCTTGGCCTCCTTGCCAACGGCCTGGATCGTCTTCTTGCCCTGGGGCCCGCCCTCGTGGCGGATGGAGACGACCGACGGTTCGTCGAGCACGATGCCCTTGCCACGCACATAAATCAGCGTGTTGGCGGTGCCGAGGTCGATCGCAAGATCGGTAGAGAAGTAGCTGCGCAGGAATCCGTACATGGGAGACTGTCGGGCGGTCAGGACAAGCGTCGGGCTGGCGCCGCAAGGTGGCGTGGCGGCAGCTTGGTGCAGGTCAGTGGTCTGGGGCGGGCCCGGCAGGCGCGGCAAAAGCACGCACCGGGCAGCAAATGAACAAGAATTCTGGGAGAGGCCTCGGCCTGAAGGTCAGCATCGGGGTTGCTGGCGATGTGGACGCCAAAGCGGCCGGTGGCGGCGTACCGTGGCTTGTGGATAACCATAGATAATACCCCATCACCCCGGTGTTTCCCCGATGGAAGCCCGCTGCCGGACACCACGCCCCATGGCCTTGACCCCCCAGGACGCCAGCCGCATTGCGCAGCTGGCCCGCCTTGAACTCTCCCCCACCGAAGCGCCCGAGATGCTGGCTTCGCTGAACGATTTTTTCCGCGTGGTCGAGCAGATGAGTGCGGTGGACACCGCCGGCGTCGAGCCGCTTTACACCCCGCTCTCAGCCATCCAGGCGGTCACGCTGCGACTGCGTGACGACGTGGTGACGGAGGTCAACCAGCGCGAGGCCAACCAGCGCAGTGCGCCATCGGTCGAGGACGGATTGTTCCTCGTGCCCAAGGTCATCGAGTAAGCCCGCCATGACTTTGCACACGAGTTTGCACACGAGTTTGCACATGATGGGCGTGGCCGACCTGGCCCGCGCGCTGGCCGCCAAAACGGTGTCAAGCACCGAGATCACCCGCCACCTGCTGACCCGCATCGAGGCCCAGCAGGGCTTGGGTGCGTTTTTGCAGGTGGACGTCGAAGGCGCCACCGCCGCAGCGCAGGCCGCCGATCGGCGCCGCGCCGCCGGCGATAGCGCGCCGTTGCTGGGCATCCCGATAGCGCACAAGGACATCTTTGTCACCGCCGCGATGCCCACCACCGCGGGCTCGAAGATGCTGGCCGGCTACCACAGCCCGTTTGATGCCACCGTGGTGGCGCGGCTGGGCGACGGCGATCCGGCGCTGGGCGGCCTGCCAGGCGATGTCGGCCACCCCGGTGCCGGCGCGATCAGCCTGGGCAAGCTCAATTGCGATGAGTTTGCGATGGGCTCGTCCAACGAAAACTCGGCTTACGGCCCGGTGCTCAACCCCTGGGACCATAGCCGCGTGCCGGGCGGCTCGTCCGGCGGCTCGGCCGCGGCGGTGGCAGCGCGGCTTTTGCCGGCGGCCACCGGCACGGACACCGGCGGCTCGATCCGCCAGCCGGCCAGCTTTACCGGCATCACCGGCATCAAGCCGACCTACGGCGTGTGCAGCCGCTACGGCATGATCGCCTTCGCCTCCAGCCTGGACCAGGCCGGCCCGCTGGCCCGGTCGGCCGAGGACTGCGCCTTGCTGCTGTCGGCCATGAGCGGGTTTGACGTGCGCGACGCCACCAGCGCCCAGCGCCCGCCGCAAGACTTTGCGGCGCAAATGCGCCAACCGCGTGAGGCGGCCAGCCCCGGCAAACCGCTGGCTGGCTTGCGCATTGGCCTGCCGGCAGAGTTTTTCCCCGACACCTTGGCCGCCGACGTGGCCGCAGCGGTGCGCAATGCGCTGGCCGAGCTGGAAAAACTCGGCGCCTCGCTGGTCGATGTCAGCCTGCCGCGCACCGAGCTGTCGATCCCGGTCTACTACATCATCGCGCCGGCCGAGGCCAGCTCCAACCTGAGCCGCTTCGACGGCGTCAAGTTCGGCCACCGCGCGGCGGTCTACGGCGACCTGAACGACATGTACAAAAAAAGCCGCGCCGAGGGCTTTGGCAAAGAGGTCAAGCGCCGCATCATGATCGGCACCTATGTGCTGAGCCACGGCTACTACGACGCCTACTACCTGCAAGCACAAAAGCTGCGCCGCATGATCGCCGACGACTTCCAGCGCTGTTTTGCCGATTGCGACCTGATCGCCGGCCCGGTTGCACCCAGCGTGGCCTGGAAGCTGGGCGAAAAAGGCAACGACCCGATCCAGACCTACCTGGCCGACATCTTCACCTTGCCCGCCAGCCTGGCCGGCTTGCCCGGCATGAGCCTGCCGGCCGGCCTGGGCGCGCACGGCATGCCGGTGGGCCTGCAACTGATCGGCAACTACTTTACGGAGGGCCAGTTGCTGCACGCCGCCCACGCCCTGCAACAAGCCACCGACTGGCATGCCTTGGCACCGGCCGGGATTTGATACCGATGAGCCCGCCCGGCCGATCCGAAGGGCGAAACACCGCAGTACGAAGTACGAAGCTTGCCCAATGAACATCTCTCCCCTGATCCGCGGCTACGAGGTTGTCATCGGCCTTGAAACCCATGCCCAGCTGTCCACGCTGAGCAAGATTTTTTCAGGCGCCAGCACCGCCTTTGGCGCCGCGCCCAACACCCAGGCCTGCGCGGTGGACCTGGCGCTGCCCGGCACGCTGCCGGTGATGAACCGCGCGGCTGTTGACCGCGCCATCCGCCTGGGCCTGGCGGTGGGCGCCAAGGTGGCGCCGGTGTCGATCTTTGCGCGCAAGAACTACTTCTACCCCGACCTGCCCAAGGGCTACCAGATCAGCCAGTACGAAACACCGGTGGTGCAGGGCGGCAGCGTGGGCTTTGTGCTGGACGGCCAGCCGCGCAGCGTGCGCCTGACCCGCGCCCACCTCGAAGAAGACGCCGGCAAGAGCCTGCACGAGAGCTACCACGGTGAGGACGGCCGGCCCTGCAGCGGCATCGACCTGAACCGCGCCGGCACGCCGTTGCTGGAGATCGTCACCGAGCCCGACATGCGCTCGGGCGCCGAGGCCGTGGAATACGCCAAGGCGCTGCACGCGCTGGTGATGTGGCTGGGCATTTGCGACGGCAACATGCAAGAAGGCAGCTTCCGCTGCGATGCCAACGTGTCGGTGCGGCGGCCCGGTGCGGCGCTGGGCACCCGGCGCGAGATCAAGAACCTGAACTCGTTCCGCAACATGGCCCAGGCCATCAACTTCGAGATCAACTGGCAGATCGACCAGATCGAGGACGGCTTGGCGGTGCACCAGGCCACCGTGCTGTTCAACCCCGACACCGGTGAGACGCGCGCCATGCGCAGCAAGGAAGACGCACACGACTACCGCTACTTCCCCGACCCGGACCTGCCGCCGCTGGTGATCTCGCCCGAGTGGATAGCGCAAGTGCGGGCCAGCCTGCCCGAGTTGCCGGCGGCGATGGCGCAGCGCTTCCAGCAGCAGGACGGCCTGTCGCTGGACGACGCGGCAGTGATGACGCAGAACCTGGACTTCGCCCGGTTCTACGAGACCGCGCGCAACGCCTGCGGCAGCCCCAAGCTGGTCGCCAACTGGCTGATGGGTGATTTTTCGCGCCGGCTCAATGCCGAGGACAAGCCGCTGGCGCAAAGCCCGGTGGACGCCGCCACGCTGGCTGCGCTGATCGCGCGCATCGGCGACGGCACGGTCAGCCACAACGCGGCGCGCCAGGTGTTCGACGCACTGTGGGCTGGCGAGGCGGCGCAGGTTGACGCTGGTGCACAGCGGGTCGATGCGCTGATCGAGGCCAAGGGCCTGAAGCAGATGAACGACAGCGGGGCGCTGGAGGCCATCGTCGATCAGGTGCTGGCCGCCAACCCGAAGTTGGTCGACGAGGTGCGCGCCGGCAAGGACAAGGCCTTCAACGCGCTGGTCGGCCAGGTGATGAAGCTGTCCAAGGGCAAGGCCAATCCGGCCCAGGTCAACGAGGTGCTGAAAAAGCGCCTGGCTTGATGCCCCCTGCGGGCGCCGCCGCTCAGGGCGCGATACTGCGCAGCGTAGACGGCGCCTGGGCAGTGCGGGGCACAGCGGACGCTCCATTGCCCACGGCCGGCGCGGCCGGCACTGCCGCCACTGCCGCCACTGGCGGCAGCGAGCCGGCCGGTGCACCCGCCCACAGGCGGCGCAGGCGGTCCAGTTCCACATCGTGCAGCCTGTTGATGCGGATCAGCTCGGCCTCCTGGTTGGCCGCGGCCGAGCGCTGGGCCTCGACGCCGGCGTCGTTGGCATCGAGTTGCTGCTTCAGGCGCAACGGGATCTGCCGGCCCTTGTAGAACTCGGCCTCTTCCAGCAGCGGTTTTCGCTCGGCGGCCAATTCCTTGAGCCGATTCTCGGTGGCCTTGGTCGCCAGGCGCACCGTATCGAGCGCGGCCTCACGGGACTTGCGGTGCGCCGCCTCGTTCGGAAATCGGGCCACCAGGTTGCGATCGCGCCGCACGGCGTCGGCCTGGCCGGCGCGGGCCAACTCAGCGCGGCGCTCGGCGGCGTCGCGCTCGGCGCGCTCCTCGGCGGTCAATGTCGGCGGGATCACCCGCTGCACCGACCCGTCGCGGTTCAGCACCCGCTGCTCGCGCGCCACGCAGTCGGCGATGGGACGGTCGGAGGTGAGCTTGCGGCCCTGGCCATCGACACAGGTGTAGATACCGGCCGCGGCCGACGCACCCGACGGCCCGGTTTGTGCCCAGGCGCCGAGGGGCGCCGCGCCGGCCAGCAGCACTGCCCAAACCCACCCGGACACCCGACCGTTCAGCCCCGGCGACGCGGCAGGTGCAGTCCGCGGGCATCCACCCGCCTTGCACGCCCGTACCGCCCAGCCCTGCCGCCGCCCCTGTCTCAAGTCAAACTCCATAGTGATCGCGGTAGGCTGCGACGCGCTGCAGGTGCGGCGCCAACTCGGCAGCACCGGAGGATTGCAGATACTGCAACAGGTCTTGCAAGGTGGCAATCGACGCTACATCCAGTTTCAGTTGATCCCGGACGTATTGCACGGCGGACCAGGGCATGTCGGTGCCGCCCTCGCTGGCCCGTTCTTGCCGGTCCAGCGCGATCACCACCGCAGCAGGCGTGGCGCCGGCCGCCGCGATCATCGCAATCGACTCGCGCACCGAGGTGCCGGCCGAGATCACGTCGTCGATGATCAGCACCCGGCCGCGCACCGGTGCGCCCACCAGCGTGCCGCCCTCGCCGTGGTCCTTGGCCTCCTTGCGGTTGTAGGCAAACGGCACGTTGCGGCCCAGCCGTGCCAGCTCGACGGCCACCGCTGCGGCCAGCGCGATGCCCTTGTAGGCCGGGCCGAACAGCAGGTCGAACTGCAGCCCCGAGTCCAGCAGGCGGCGTGCATAGAATCCGGCCAGCCGGCCCAGTTTGGCCCCATCGTCGAACAGGCCGGCATTGAAAAAATACGGCGACAGGCGCCCGGCCTTGGTCTGGAACTCGCCGAAGCGCAACACCCCTGCCTCGACTGCAAACTGCACAAAATCCTGCGCCAGCCGGCTGGCATCCGTGCTTTTGCCGTCAGCGGCGCTTTTGTTCATGGAGATCTCTTGGCTTTTCGACTCGTCACGCTCAACCTGAACGGCATCCGATCAGCGGCCAACAAGGGGTTTGTGGAGTGGGCCGCGCTGGCGGGCGCGGATTGTATGGGGGTGCAGGAGGTCAAGGCCCAGGCCCACGACATCGCCGGCCGCTTCGATGCCGTGGCCGGTCTGCAGGGCCATTTTCACTTCGCCGAGAAAAAAGGCTATTCCGGTGTCGGCATCTACAGCCGCAAGACCCCCAGCGCCGTCATTGTGGGCCTGGGCAACGCCGACTTCGACGCCGAGGGTCGCTACATCGAGACCCGGTTCGACAGCGCCGGCCGCAAGCTCAGCATCATCAGCTGCTACTTCCCCAGCGGGTCGTCGGGCGACGAGCGCCAGGCGGTCAAGTTCCGGTTTCTTGACCATGTCTACCCGCATCTGCTGGCGCTCAAGGCCGAGCGCGAGTTCATCCTGGTCGGCGACATCAACATCGCGCACAAGGAGATCGACCTCAAGAACTGGAAGGGCAACCGCAAGAACTCCGGCTTTCTGCCCGAGGAGCGCAACTGGATGAGCAGGCTGCTGGACGAGGCCGGGCTGGTGGACGTGTTCCGGCAGCTCAACCCCCATCCCGAGCAATACACCTGGTGGAGCAACCGCGGCCAAGCCCGGGCCAACAACGTGGGCTGGCGGCTGGACTACCACCTGGCAACGCCCGGCATCGCGGCCACCGCCAAGCGCGAGGCGATCTACCTCGACCAGCGCTTCAGCGACCATGCGCCGCTGACGATCGACTACGACTTCAGCTTGTAGGCACGCTGCGGCCCGGCAGCAGCGTATCCCCCTGCAAGGACTGAGAATACTTGTCACTTGCCCTGTTGGGCGCCCTACAACGGGTTCGTCACCACCTGGGGTGCCATCGAGAATGCCGCCACCGAGGCTGGTCTGATCGGCGCGCCGTCGCAGTTGGACATCTGAAGGAGGACACGCTATGCAGGAAGCCGCCTGGCCCTATCCCGGTTCGCGCTGGTGGAAGTTCGACTTCCACACACATACGCCGGCTTCCACAGACACGCCGTGGCATCGCAACGATTTGACGCTGACGCCGCAGGACTGGCTGCTGAAGTACATGGCGGCCGGTATCGATTGCGTGGCCGTTACTGACCACAACAGCGGCGCCTGGATCGACCCGCTGAAGGCGGCTTACGCCGAGATAAAGGCACTGGCCGACAGCGGGCAAGCGCCTGCCGGCTTCCGTGAGCTGACGCTGTTTCCTGGCGTGGAGATCTCGGTCAGTGGCGGATTCCACCTGCTGGCCGTTTTCGACCCCACCCAGACAACGCGCACCATCATCGACTTGCTGGCTGCTGTTCGCTATCAAGGCACAGATGGAGACAGCGACGGCGTGACGAGAGAGGGGCCAGAGGGTGTCTTCCAGGCCGTCTTGGCTGCAGGAGGCGTTCCCATACCCGCACACGCGGACCGGCCCGACGACGCTGGTAAAGGCCTCTTGGCGCGGCGTAGCAACGGCAACGCGAGTCGATTGGATGCGAACACGCTCCGGGGCATCTTCGACAGCGCCCAGTTGCTCGCGGTGGAATGGGAAGACATGACGCGAAATCCGCCGGCTTGCGTGCAGGCGCAGGTGGACCGGCTGGCGCGGGTTCTTGGCAGCGACTGCCACACCTTCCAGGGCCCTGGGATCCCGGGCAGCCGCTACACCTGGGTCAAGATGGGAAGCCCCAAGCTTGAAGGGCTGAGACTGGCACTGCTTGACGGCAATGGCGTGTCTATTCGTCGTAGCGACGAAGGCGCCTTCGATCCGTTTCGCGTGCCGGCACACCTGGTCACGGCCATTGAAGTCGAGCACGCCCGCTTCATGGGCAACGGGCTGCCGGCCCGGTTGGCCTGCTCTCCGTTCTTCAACGCAATAGTGGGAGGCCGCGGCACGGGCAAATCCACGGTGGTACACGCGCTGCGTCTGGCCGCGCGTCGAGATCAGGAGCTGGCCGCATTGCCGGCAGGCAGCGAACCGCGCACACAGTTTGAGGCGTTTCGGAAGGTGGCCAATGGCCGTGATGACAAGGGGGCGGTTCGTGCCACCACGGTGATTCGCGTCGAATGGCAACACGAAGCGGATCGCCTGCGGCTGCTGTGGCGGGCCGATGGTCAGGGCACAGTGGTGGAAGAGTGGCGCGGTGGTCGATGGGAGCCCTCGCCCAGCCAGAGCGTCAATGCAGCACGGTTCCCCCTGCGCATCTTTTCTCAGGGGCAGATTGCAGCCCTCGCCGGCGGTGGGCGGCAGACCTTGCTGGGCATCATTGACGAGGCAGCCCAGATCGAGCCCTTGCGGCAGGCGGTCGAGGAGGCCCGGCGCACCTACTTCACCCAGCGCGCGCGCTTACGGGAGATGGACGGCAAGCTGGCTGGGCTGGCTGAAGTGGACCGGAAGTTGGAGGAGTCGGGGCGGAAACTGGCCGCCCTCTCGCAGGCTGATCACGCTGCCGTTCTTCGCGCCTACGCCCAGGCCCAACATCAAGCCCGTGAGGTGAGGGGGGTGCTCGAACAGTTGCAAGCCGCTACCAAGCGCATTGCCGACTTGCCACAGCATCTGGTGTTGGATGACTGGTCGAAACAGCACTTCACCGAGCAGGATGCAGATCTGCTGTCCTGGCGCCAGGGCATTGATGCGCAGCTTGAACAGGTTTGCATCGAGTTGCTGGAGCGCGCTCGCAAACTTGCGGCGGTCGTCGAGACTGCGCAGACTGATGACCGGTATGTGCAGTGGCGGGGGCGTGTGCAGGCGGCCCAGCAAGCGCACTCGGCACTTCAACAGCAACTTGCAGCGCAAGGTGTCAGCGATCCGCAGGCCTTTGCCCGCTTGACTCAAGAGCGCCAGCAATTGGAAGTGCAACGCAAGACGTTGCAGCAGATGCAAGGTGACCGTCAGGTCTTGGTGGCGCAGATTGATGCGCAACTCGAATTGTTCGGTGAGAAGCGGCAGGCCGTGACACAGGCCCGAGGAGCATTTGTCCAGCAGGCTCTGGACCGGAACCCGTATGTACGGATTTCCGTCGTTCCATTCGGCTACGAGGCCAAGCAACTCGAACGTGAGCTGCGGGAGCTTATCGACGTTACCGATGACCGATTCGCCGATGACATTCTGAGCGACGACGCGTCGGGCGGGATGGCGTTCGAGCTGGCGCAGGCTGACGACGCGGCCAGGGCTCAGGTGGTCGGATCGGTCCGTCAGCGCTTGCTGACGACAGATGCTGACCTGGGCGGCCGCCTGCGCAACTATCTGCAACGGCAGCATGAGAAGCCGGAGTTTGCTGATCGCTTATCGACCTGGTCACCCGAGGACGACTTGCGAATCGAGTATCAGCGCGATGGCCGCTGGAGCGCCATCAGCCAGGGATCACAAGGGCAGCGCTCGGCTGCACTATTGGCCTTCCTCCTGGCCTTCGGCGAAGAACCCATCGTGCTGGACCAGCCCGAGGACGACTTGGACAACCACTTGATCTACGAACTGATCGTTCAACAGATCAGGGAAAACAAGCTGCGACGTCAGCTGATCATCGTGACCCACAACCCGAACGTGGTGGTGAACGGGGACGCCGAGCTGGTGCACGTTATGGAGTTCGGCCGAGGGCAATGTTTTGTGCATCAAAGCGGCGCCCTGCAGGACAAGGCGGTACGAGATGAAGTCTGCCGTGTGATGGAAGGAGGCCGCGATGCCTTCGAACGCCGCTGGAAGCGGCTTGGCCGGGAGGTTTGACATGTTCGCAACACGCAGTGAGCTGCTGGAAAAAATCAGGCTCGGTGAGGACACCTTCCTCGAACTCAAAGAGGTGAAGTTCGCGGGGGGGAAAGTCAGAGGTCCGTCGCAAGACGGATTGGCTGACGAATTGGCCGCCTTTGCCAACAGTTCGGGCGGCGTGCTGCTGCTCGGCGTGGAAGACACGAGCCGCGAGGTACTTGGCATCCCGGTAGACAAACTCGATGATGTGGAACAACTTGTCCGGCAGGCGTGTGAGCAGTCCATCAAGCCCCCGTTGGCACCCATCATCGAACGCATGACCTTGCCCGATGGCGGCGGTGTGGACCAGCCGGTCATTCGGCTGGCGATTGAGCGCAGCCTGTTTGTGCATCAAAGCCCTGGTGGCTATATGCATCGAGTCGGTTCATCCAAGCGCCCGATTGCGCCGGATCAGCTGGCGAGGCTGTTCCAGCAGCGCAGCCAATCCCGCTTGATTCGCTTCGATGAAACGCCGGTCCCCCGGGCCACCTTAGGCGACTTGAGCGACGCGCTGTGGAGGCGTTTTGCGCCTCCGCGCAGTAGTGATGCGCCCGAGGTGCTGATGAGCAAGCTGGCGATGGCTGCCCGTGACGGGCAAGGCGAGTGGCGCCCAACTGTCGCTGGCCTCCTGCTTGGCAGTTCGGTTGCCCAGCAGTTCTTGCCTGGTGCGTTCATCCAGGCTGTGGCTTATCAAGGCAAGAATGTGGTGCCCACCGGCGAGGGGGCGTATCAGCGCGATGCTCAGGACATCGTGGGGCCGTTGGACCAGCAGATCCTCGACGCCTGCGCGTTCGTGCGCAAGAACATGCAGATGGCTGCGCGCAAACTTGCGCAAGGTGGGCGCGAGGATCTTCCCCAATTCGACATGTTGGCAGTATTCGAGGCCGTGACCAACGCGGTGGCGCACCGTGACTACTCGATGGCGGGCGCAAAGGTACGCTTGCGCCTGTTCGACGACCGGCTGGAGTTGTATTCGCCAGGCATGCTGCCGAACACGATGACACCCGAAAGCCTACCGTTCCGGCAAGCGGCCCGCAACGAGGCACTGACCAGCCTGCTGGCGCGCTGCCCGATCGCCGACGACACACTGGCGGCTCACCGCCAGCACATCATGGACAAACGTGGCGAGGGCGTGTCCATCGTCCTGGAGTCGAGTGAACGCCTGTCGGGCAAGCGCCCGGTATACCAACTTAGCGATGACAGCGAACTGAAGCTGACGATCTTCGCCGCAGCCACCGGGCAAGAAGAATGAGGCGGGGTCTTGGCGAGAGGTCGCCGTTTCACACGGGGATGTGCTCAAGGGCACGTTCCAGCAGGCCGAGTTTTCGGCCGATCTGTCGCGCCTGCACGCGTGTAGAAAAGCTTGAAGCCAAGATCGCGAAGGTCGAATCGACCCGAGCCGCCGCTCCCCCATGCGCAATTTCTGTCCCGGCGTCGCGCCACAAGGATTGGAAGGGAGTGCAAAGGCCATGACGAACTTGATCGAAACCGCCATCTGTCGTCGCTTCAGAGCGTTGGTTTTATGTCGCATTGACTACCACCTGGCAACGCCCGGCATCGCGGCCACCGCCAAGCGCGAGGCGATCTACCTCGACCAGCGCTTCAGCGACCATGCGCCGCTGACGATCGACTACGACTTCGAGCTCTGAGCCGTCGCATGCCAGGTTGGCTGCCCGAGCAACCCTGGTTTTTGCGACCGCTGCGCCAAACCTGTACCCCGTCCTTGCCGCTGGGGCAGATCCCCACCGCTTTGCAGGATCGCGAACTCATTTGACGACCCCTTGCGCTTTCGGGTTGGCGGGCTCGACAGGTCGGCCGTCAAGATCCGGCCGAAACTGCCGATGTCATCAGGAACCCGCGCACCGCCAAACCCATGCGCGCCGATTTATTCCTGGAGCTTCCATGTCCGCCGATCAAGCCACTGCCGCCGCTATCGCCTTCACCGACACCGATCTGCTCCGCTGGCTGGCCCAGGCCAGCGACGCCGATCTCGACACGCTCGACTTCGGCACCATCGGCATCGACGCTGTTGGCGTCGTCTGCCGCTACAACCGCTTCGAGGCCACGGCGGCCGGTCTGTCGGCCGCGCGGGTGCTCGGCCACCCGCTGTTCACCGTGGTGGCGCCGTGCATGAACAACTTTCTCGTGGCCCAGCGCTTCGAGGACGCCATGGCCAGCGGCGGCTCGCTCGACGCAACCATCGACTACGTGTTGACGCTGCGCATGCGGCCGGTCAAGGTGAAGCTGCGCTTGCTGGCCATCCCCGACGCGAGCATCCGCTGGGTGCTGGTGCACCGCCCCGTCTGAGCGGCACCCGCCGTGCCTGCGACCCCTGACGACGAACACGAGGCGCTGCTCCAGTTCCTCTACATGGCCCCGATCGGTATCGTGCAGACGCGACTGGACGGCGAGATCGTGATGGCCAACCCGTTGTGCGCGCAGTTGCTGATGCCGCTCTCAGTCGATGGCAATCTCGACAACCTGTTCACGGCGCTGCGACCGGTTGCGCCCGATCTGCTGCACCGCGCGCAAACGTTTGACGCCAGCCACGGCATGGTGTGCGAAGGCTTGCAGATGCAGGTGGACGCGGGCCAACCCGGCACCAAGGACGCGCAAGTGCTGTCGTTGACCTTGCTCAAGCTCGACGAAACCCGACTGATGGCCGTGCTCAGCGATGTGTCGTTGGCGGTGAAGCGTGAACGTGAACTGCGGCTCAGCCAGGCCTGGATCAGCACCATCGTGGCCGGCATCACCGACTTCGCCCTGATGACGCTGGACGCCGCCGGCCGCGCCACCGACTGGAACCCCGGCGTCGCCCGCCTGACCGGGTTTGCGGCTGACGCGGTGATCGGCCAGCCCTATGCCCTGTTCTACCCCCGAGACGCCATGCCGGGGCAGCGTGTGCTGGACCGCCTGCATGAAGCCGACCACAGTGGCTGGAGCCTCGACGAAGGCTGGCTGCGCCGCGCCGACGGCTCGGGATTCTGGGGCAGCTGCCTGATCGCGCCGCTGCTGGCCGACGAAGAAGCGCCGCCCGAAGTGCGCGCCTACAGCCTGATCGTGCGCGACATCAGCGACCGCCGCGAAGCCAACGAATCACTGCGCAATGTCACCAGCTGCGACCACCTCACCGGGCTGGTGAACCGGCGCGCATTCTTCGAGGCGGCCGAGCTCGAAGTGCAGCGCTGGCAACGGCAGCCGCGGCCGCTGTCCATCGTGATGGTCGATGCCGACCACTTCAAGAACGTCAACGATTGCCACGGCCATGCCGCGGGCGACGCGGTGCTGCGCCACCTGGCAGCAGGCCTGAGCGCCACCTTCCGGGCCATGGACGTGGTGGCGCGGATCGGCGGCGAAGAGTTTGTCGTGCTGTTGCCCGACACCGCGCTCGAGGGCGCCTGCGCCGTCGCGTCGCGCTTGTGCCAGCGCATCGCCGAGCATGCGGTAGAGGTCGATGGCAAGTCGATCCGCTACACCGTCAGCGCTGGCGTGGCCACGATGGACAGCACCGTGGCCGGCGTCGCAGACCTGCTCAAACGCGCCGACACCGCGATGTACGCCGCCAAGGCGCAGGGCCGCAACCGCGCGGAGCGCTGGCGCGCCGAGCTGGCTGCGCCTGCACCCGCTGCTGACGTCTGACCCCGCCATGAAACCGGATTCCACTCCATCCCATGAGGCGCTCATGCAGTTCCTGTACCAGGCGCCGATCGGCCTGATGCAGGTGACGCCTGGCGGTGAGATCACGATGATCAACCCGATGTCGGCGCAACTGCTGATGCCACTGGTGCCTGACGGCAACCTGCTCAACCTGTTCGACGTGCTGGAGTCCGCGGCGCCGCAGCTGCGCGCCATGGCCGCCGGCTTTTCGGCGCCAACTGGCGTCGTCTGCGAAGCGCTGAGGATCGCGCTGCCGGCCGGTGCTGCGCGTGGCGCGCCGGCCCAGACGCTGGAGCTGAGCTTGCTGAAACTCGACGACGGGTCGTTGATGGTCAGCCTCAGCGACGCCACGCTGGCAGTGCAGCAGGAACAACAGCGCCTGGACCTGCAACTGCGCGACGCCAACCGCACCGACAGCCTGACAGCGCTGCCGAACCGCGCCGTGGTGCTGGAACGCATCGAGCACGCGTTGACCGCGGCGCGCGGCGATCCCGGCTATGCGTTTGCGGTCATGTTCATCAACTGCGACCGCTTCAACGGCGTCAATGTCACGCTCGGCCAGGACGTCGGTGACCAACTGCTGAGGCTGCTGGCCGGACGCTTGAACGGCACCGTGCGGGCCGGCGACGCGGTGGGCCGGCCGGCGGAGACGCAGCGAACCGCAGCGCGTCTGGGTGGGGACGAGTTTGTCGTCGTGCTCGAAGGGCTGCGCCATGCCGACGATGCGCAGCACATCGCACAGCGCCTGCTCGATGCGCTGTGCAAGCCCTACAGCATCGGCGGGCAGCTGGTGCATGCCAGCGCCAGCATGGGCGTGGTGCTGCGCGCCCAGTCCGGTGCCGACGCCGATTCGCTGTTGCAGGATGCGAGCATCGCGATGCGCGAGGCCAAGCGCGACGGTGGCGCCCGCTACAACGTCTTCGAGACGTCGATGAAGGATCGCGCGGAACGGCGGGGCAACGTCGAGAGCGGGCTGCGCCGGGCGTTGCTCGAAGGCGAGCTGTTTGTCGTCTACCAACCCATCGTCGACCTGGCCAGCGGGGACTGCGTCGCGGCCGAGGCGCTGGTGCGCTGGCGCCACCCGAGCCGGGGCATCGTGCCACCGGTGGAGTTCATCGAGGTGGCCGAGGAGACCGGCCTGATAGGCCCGCTTGGCGAATTTGTGCTGAATGAGGCCTGCCGTGAGTTTGTGCGCTGGCAGCGCGTGTTGGGGGACCGCGCACCACGCACCCTGTCGGTCAACCTGTCGCGCGCCCAGCTCGCCAACCCGGCGTTGGTCAGCCAGGTGGCCCAGGCGCTGCGCGCCAGCGGCATGCCGGCCGCACACCTTCAGCTGGAGGTGACCGAGACGCTGGCGGCGCAAGACCCCAACGTGCAGATCAGGCTGCACGAGCTGAAGGCGCTGGGGCTGACGCTGGCACTCGACGACTTCGGCACGGGTTACTCGTCACTGGCCAGCCTGCACCTGTTGCCGGTGGACGTGGTGAAGATCGACCGATCGTTTGTCAGTCAGTCAGAGACCAGCGCGCACCACCGGGTGCTGATCGCTGCCACGGTGCGCGTGGCGCGCAGCCTGGGCATGGGGACGGTGGCCGAAGGCATCGAGACCGCCGGCCAGGCCGACGTGCTGGCGCGGCTGCAATGCGACAAGGGGCAGGGCTACCTCTTTGCCAAGCCGCTGGTGGCCGACGAGACGCTGCGCTGGATGGCCGCGCGGCCCCATGCCGGCGTGGCTGCGCAGGGAGCCGTGCAACCCGCCGACGACGCCACCGTGGAGCAACTGCTCGAAGGCTTGCAGCACTCGACGCTGGCGATTGCGCTGTTCGACCCCCAAGAGCGGCTGGTCTTTGCCAACCACAGCTTTGTCGACCTGCACTGCGGCGGCGCCGGCGGCGCGCTGACCTGGGACGACATCCTGCGCGCCGCCCACCAGCACCGGCATGGCTTGCGCATCGACACGCCCGACATCGACGGCTGGCTCACCGAGGCCCGACGGCGCCGCAGCCAGATACCGCGGCGCGTGTGGGATGCAGCGCTCTGCGATGGCCGCATCATGCGCGTGACCGAGGAGACGCAAGCCGACGGCTGGCAGCTCGTGGTATCGACCGACGTCAGATCGCTGACCGACCAGCCCCTGGCCACGCCGGCCAGCGTGGTGCTGCCGCGGCGCGAGTCGATCTGCTTCGAGGTACGGTCCAGCGACGCCGCGCCGTTCACCACCGAGCACTACTTCGGGCGCTGAGGCTGCGCGCCGGCGTGGGCCACAGTCAAAGGGACGAGACAGCTTCGGGCGGCCCGCCGGCAGCAGGCGGCATACTGCCAAAAACCACGGAGCAAAACGCATGGATCTCGGCATTTCAGACAAGTGGGCGCTGGTCTGTGCCGCCAGCAAGGGCTTGGGCAAGGGCTGCGCTGCGGCGCTGGTGCGCGAGGGGGTCAACGTCGTGATCACCGCCCGTGGCGCCGAAGCGCTGCAGGCAACAGCCGCCGAGTTGCGCGCCCTGAACCCTGCGGTCCAGGTGTTGGCGGTCGTCGGCGACATCACCACGCCAGAGGGTCGCGCCGCGGCGTTGGCAGCCTGCCCGCAGGTCGACATCCTGGTCAACAACGCTGGTGGCCCGCCGCCGGGTGACTTCCGCGCCTGGGACCGAGAGGCCTGGCTCAAGGCGCTGGACGCCAACATGCTCACGCCGATCGAGCTGATCAAGGCCACGGTGGACGCGATGGCCGGGCGGGGTTTTGGCCGCATCGTCAACATCACCTCGGCCGCCGTCAAGGCGCCCATCGACATCCTGGGCCTGAGCAACGGCGCACGGTCGGGGCTGACCGGGTTTGTGGCGGGCGTGGCGCGCCAGACCGCGCTGGCCTCGCGCAATGTCACGATCAACGGGCTGCTGCCGGGGCCTTTTGACACCGACCGGTTGCGCGGCACGATGGCCGGCGCGGCCTTGAAGTCGGGCCAACCGATTGAGGACTTGCTGGCGGCACGCCGCTTGCTCAACCCGACCCAGCGTTTTGGCACGGCCGATGAATTTGGCGCGACCTGCGCCTTTTTGTGCAGCGCCCACGCCGGCTACATCACCGGCCAGAACATCTTGATGGATGGCGGCGCGTACCCGGGCACTTTCTGACCGGGCAGGCTCAGCGCGGGCGGCAAGCCCAGCCGCGCTGCGGGCCAGGCCACCGCGCCCCTGGGGCGCCGGCGCCGGGGGTAATGGCCCGCAATCCTATACTGCTGGCCTTGGTTTCTTGACCGCTCCCGTCGTCGACTTCGCCACCATGCAACCCGTGCTGCACAGCC
>JBBQJN010000037.1:0-18984 GCA_038325945.1 Burkholderiales bacterium
GGTGAGGCGTTCGTCGATCAGGGCCAGCAGCGATACGAAGAACAGCAACGCGAGCGCAGCGTCGCCGCGCTCAAACGCCGTGCCGCTGCGCTTGGCTTCCAGATCAACCCAAACCCGGTTCCGGCGTAAAACCGGCCATCAACCTGTTTTGTTTCTCATGAGGCTGAGAGGCAATCGGATGCACCCGCGTAAGCCCCCAAAACAGCCCCAAACTAGGCGCAAAGCGGAGTTGGGTTTGGGACCCAACGAGCATTTGCAACGACGAGTGAGGCTGTTTTGGGGGCTTACCCGAAGGGCCGGGGTACCCAAGGGCCCTGCGCGGCGTTGCATCGCTTGCCCGGATGTGAGTCCGGGCTGCGCGCCGCGCCTTGCTCAGGGCCCTTGGCCACCCCGGCGCGGGTGCATCCGATGGCCTCTCAGCCTCTGACTCCTCATTTTGTCGACCTTGGCTGCCATCGTCGGCGGCGCGATCCGTTACGCGCAGCCTGCCCAGCCCTTACTGGAGCGCTTCTTCATGAATCTGATTCTTCGTTTGCTAGCCACCGCCGTTTGCGTGACGGCATCAACTGCGGCCTCGGCGTCGGGTTCAAACATCCTCGGTGTTTACATGCCGCTGGTTGGCAGTCAATGGCAGCTCTCACTGACTGTGGCGAACGGCGGCTCGCCGGCCCAGATCCCCGGCTTCAGCGTCTATTTCGACCACACGCTGTTCACCAACCTCGCGGCGCCCGCTGCGCCCGCTGGCTGGGATCCGCTGCTGTTCCGGCCCTTGCCGTCCATCTCCTCCGACGGCGTGTTCGACGCCTATGTGCTCGGCCCGGCCGACGCACTGCTGCCTGGGCAGTCGATAGGCGGCTTCTCGCTGCAGTTCGATTACCTCGGCGCAGGTGCGCCGGGAACGCTGCCGTTCGAGTTCTACGAGCTCGACGCCAACGGCGGGTTCGTGCCGCTCGGCAGCGGCAGCGTGGCGGTCCAGGTTGTGCCGGAGCTCGGGACGTTCTGGCTGGCGACGTTCGGCCTGAGCGCACTGACGTTGTTACGGCGCGGCCGCGTGGCTGCCGAAGCGGAGGTCGCATGACCGCGCGTCGGCCTCTCGTGCTTGCACGTGCTGCGGCGCTTCGACTGCTGCCGCTGCTCGCTGGCGCAGCGCTGCTGCCCGCCTGCGGCGGCGGCGCTGGCGGCACCGGCGACGCCAGCGCGCAGGACGCGACGGCGCCCGGCCGCGCGTACGCCCTCTCGGCCAACGAAGCGGTTGTGCCCCGCGCCAGCGTGACCGCGCTGACGCAAGTCGCCGAGCGTCGCGTCACCCGCACGATGTTCGACTACGACTTCCGCGTCACGGTAAGCAACGGCGCCATCGCGCAGTCGGGCATCGTCGCGCGCATCACCGGTGCAGGCGCCGGCACCACCGTGCTCGACGACCGCGCGTTGATCGGCGATCTGGCGGCGGGTGGCTCGGCCACCCCGGCTGGCGACCTCGTCACCCTGCGCGTCGACCGTTCGAAGCCGTTCGACCTTGGGGGACTGGTGTGGGCGGTCGCCGGCACGCCGGTGCGCACCGTCACCTTCGACCCGGCGCTGTGCCAGCCGCAGGCCGGCGCGCCTTACACGCAGACGGTCGGCATTGCCGGCACCAATGTGATGGTCGCTTCGGCCGACGTGCAGGCATCGGCCGCCGGTTGCAAAGTGCTGGCCGGCGGCGGCTCAGCGGCGGATGCGGCGGTGGCGGTGCAAGCGGTGCTCGGCGTGGTCGAGCCTTTCGCGTCGGGCCTGGCCGGCGGCGCCGTTGTCACGTACTACGACGCGGCAACCCAGAAGGTGCGCACCTATGACGGGCTGGCGTCGTCGCCGGCCACCATCGGCACGGCGACCACGGTTTACCAGATGGCGGTGAACGCAGACCAGTCGTGTCGCACCGGCACGCTCGGCGTCACCAGCCTGTCGGCGCAGCAAGGCAATACCAACATCTCGGGCCGCGCCACCGGCGTGCCCGGCACCGTCAAGCTGCTCGACCTGGTACACGGTAACCACGGCCGCTCGGCCTGGAACAGCTTGTGGGACGACGCTATCGGCCTGGCCGACAACGGCTTCCCGATGACCAAGTACATGTACGCCACGCTGTACAGCGCCGGCACCGAGTTTGACGACGATACCGGCGAGCCGCTGAATGCCGGCGGCGTCAAGGCCTGGTGGACCACCGCGCGCGACCGCTGGGGCGCGACGCGCTGCCGCTATGCCGACATTGCGTCGCGTTACTGCAACCCGAGCGACGCGAAGCGCGAGTTGCCGCTGCCGATTGGCACGAACATTCGCAACCCCGATCTGGCCGCCACGCTGCGCAGCGTGCGCAACGGCGGCGCGGCCGCGTTCTATGACCCGGCGGGCAGCATCGTGCCCAAGATCCTGGCGCGCTTCGCCTCTGACGCGAGCAGTTGTTACGTCCTGCTTCCTACGGGCGCTACCTATGACGGCGCCCAGCCGAGCGCCAATAACTTGAACATCACGCCGGCACGCATTCCCAGCCTGATGACGGCTGCCGACTTCCAGAATTACCGTGCGGTCGAGCGCAAGCCGCTGGTCGGCAGCGCCTTTGGTCACACGATCCACACGCAGCCGGCGCCGCTGTTTGGCGGCGTCGTCACGCTGTATTCGCTAGGGCTGCTGGAGCGCAAGAGCCTGGCGGCGCAAGCCTGGGGCAGTGCGGACTTCCTCTACCGCGCGGCCGAAGCCAGCCGGCTGGCCAACGCCGACCGCCGCAACATCGTTGGCGATCCGGCCTTCTCCAACGTCAACACACGCGTGTCGGCGCTGCTGTCGCCGGCCTACCTGGAGCAGCGCGCCTTGCTGATCAACGGCACGGCGCTGGGCACGGTGGCGGCGGGCGGCACGGGCAACGGCATACCGGCTTTCGCGGCCACCAACCCGGCGGGCTACGATCCGATGGCCTTGCTGGCCGCTCCAGCGGGCGCGCGTGCCACCATGATGGCGAAGCGGCCGGACCCGACTTCCACCCTGGCGCGCGTCCGCGCTGAACAAGACGAGGACTGGAACACCACCAGCAGCCTGGCCATCGTCGACGGGTACGGCAACGCGCTGGCGATGACAACCACCATCAACACGCACTGGGGCGCGCACATTGAGGCCGGCGGCATGATGTTGAACAACGCGATGTCAAACTTCTCGGCCAGCAGCCCCGGCAGCGACGTCAACGGCTACGCGGCCAACAAGCGCCCGCGCAGTTCGATTGCGCCGTCGATCGCCTTCGATGGACAGGGCCGCGTGCGGCTGGTGTGGGGTTCGGCCGGCGGCGGCCCTATCCCCGACTACATCGTCAAAACCTTCCTCGGCAACCTGGTCTACGGTATGGACATCCAGGCGGCGATCAACACCGACAACTGGACAGGCCAGGGCGTGACCACCTCGGTGGCGCAGTTCGAGTCCGGCAAGCCGATCGTGCAGCTGATTCCGGGCATGCGCAGCAGCTTCGGCTACACCACGACCACGCTCAGCGAGATCGGGCTGACCAGCGGGCTGGCCGGCATCGCAGTGGGCTACGACATCAACGGCTTCCCGCAGTTGCGTGGCGCCGCCGATCCGCGCCGCGCCGGCGGCGCCAACGGATACTGACCCGGCCTGCAGTGCCATGGTTTGAGTCGCAGGGGTGACGCGCCGGTCACCCCTGCGCCCCTCCTTTATGATGCGCTGCCATGCTTGAGCAGCGCATACAGCAACAGTTCTTCGAAAGCGCCGACCTCAAATACCAGTCGGCCGAGGTATTGAGCCGTCCGATCGAACAAGCCGCCACCGCGCTGGTGGCTGGGCTCACGGCGGGCGGGCGCTTGCTGGTGGCGGGCCTCGGGGCCTCGGCCAGCCTGGCGCAGTTGGTGGCCACCGAGTTGATGGGCAGCTTTGAGCGCGAGCGGCCCGGCTTGGCGGCGCTGGCGCTGGGCGGCGATGGCTCGCTGTTGTCGGCGCTGGCGGCGCTGCCCGGCGGCGAGGGGCTTGAATCGGTGCTGGCGCGCCAGGTCGATACCTTGGGCCAGCCGGGCGACATGCTGCTGCTGATCGACAGCCTGGGCGACCATCCCGCGCTGCTGGCAGCTGCGGCGGCCGCGCAAGCCAAGGACATGACCGTGATCGCGCTCACCGGGCGCACAGGTGGCGCGCTGCGCACGCTGCTGAGCGAAACCGACGTGCTGGTGGCGGTGCCGCATGAGCGCCGGGTGCGGGTGCTCGAGACCCAGCTGCTGGTGCTGCACTGCTTGTGTGACGCGATCGATCTGCAACTGCTGGGCGAACAGGATCCTGCATGACAAAACTTCATCACTTCACTTCACTGCCCCGCATCGGCCTGCTGGCTGCGGCGCTGGCCACCACCACTTTGCTGGGCGCCTGCGCGCCGCTGCTGCTGGGCGGCGTGATGGTGGGCACCGCGCTGTCGGTGAGCGACCGCCGCACCTCGGGTGCGCAGCTTGAGGACGAGGCGATCGAGCTGAAATCGATCGGCCGGCTGCGCGACGCCCTGGGCGGGCGCGGCCACATCAACGTCACCAGCTTCAACCGCACGGTGTTGATCACCGGTGAGGTGCCGGCGCAGGCCGACCGCGACGCCGCCGAGCAGACGATTGCGCGCATCGAGAACGTGCGCGCCACCGTCAACGAGCTGGCGGTGATGGGCACCAGCTCACTCACCGCGCGCAGCAGCGACACCATCATCACCAGCAAGGTCAAGGCGTCCTACATTGACGCCAAGGATTTGCAGGCCAATGCGGTGAAAGTGGTGGCCGAGCGCGGCACCGTCTACCTGATGGGCCGCGTCAGCGAGCGCGAGGCCAACCGTGCCGCCGAGCTGGCGCGCGGCGTTGGCGGCGTTGGCAAGGTGGTGAAGGTGTTCGAGATCCTCAGCGAGGCCGAACTGGCCGAGCTGCAACGGAAATAACGCCTACCGCCGAGCGCCAGCAAGCGGACGCCGCGGAACCGGCTCCGCCGGGCCGCTGGCGTCGCCCCCTTGAGGGGGAGCGCCAAAGGCGCTTCGGGGGTGGGCCTATTTCAGGCGCTTGATCAGGCTGGAGGTGTCCCAGCGTTGGCCGCCCAGCGCCTGCACGTCGGCATAAAACTGGTCGACCAGCGCCGTCACCGGCACACGGGCGCCGTTGCGGCGGGCCTCGTCGAGCACCAGGCCCAGGTCCTTGCGCATCCAGTCGACGGCAAAGCCGAAGTCAAACTGGTCGTCAACCATGGTCTTGCCACGGTTGTCCAGCTGCCAGCTCTGCGCTGCGCCCTTGCCGATGACATCGAGCACCTGCTTCATGTCCAGGCCGGCCCGCTGGCCGAAGGCGATGCCCTCGGACAGGCCTTGCACCAGCCCGGCGATGCAGATCTGGTTGACCATCTTGGCCAGCTGGCCGGCGCCCGCGCCGCCTACCCGCGTCACAGCGCGGGCGAAGGCCATCGCCACCGGCTGCATCGCAGCAAACGCTGCCTCGTCGCCGCCGCACATCACGGTGAGTGCGCCGTTGGCGGCGCCGGCCTGGCCGCCCGACACCGGCGCGTCAATGAAGTTCAGGTCCAGCGCCAGCGCCGCGGCATGCAACGCACGTGCCACCTCGGCCGACGCGGTGGTGTGATCGACAAACACCGCGCCCTGCTTCATGCCGGCAAAGGCGCCGTCGCCCGCGCGCTGCGCGTCGCCCTGCGCTGCGCCAAGGGTCACGTCCAGCAGATCGGTGTCGTTGCCGACGCAGGCAAACACGAAATCGGCGCCGCCGACAGCCTCGCGCGGGGTGGGCGCGGCGCGGCCGCCGTATTCAGCGGCCCAGGCCTGCGCCTTGACGGCAGTGCGGTTGTAGACCGTGACCTGGTGGCCGGCGCGCACCAGGTGGCCGGCCATCGGATAACCCATCACGCCCAGGCCGAGAAAGGCCACGCGGCAGCTTGAAATGGGGTCGTAGCTCTTGGTCATGGCGTCGCGGGCAGTTGAAGAAGTCAACTATTCTGACCGACCTGCGCCGAGGCATTGCCCCCCACGGGGACAGGCCGCGCAGCGGCCAGGGGGTGCGGTGACTATCGAAGCCGCCGGACCCGATCCGGGTCTCCCGGTCGGGTCCGGTCAGCCCCTAGGGGGCCGGCGCCAGGCGCCGGGGGCAGACACGTTCTACATGATGCTCATGCTCTCGGTGCCAGCGGACAGATCGCGGTTGCGCGCGCGCTTGCTGTGTAGCTTGACCTGCAGGCGCAGGTCGTTCAGTGAGTCGGCGTTGCGCAGCGCGTCGTCCAGCGTGATCTGGCCGGATTCGTAGAGGTCGAACAGCGCCTGGTCGAAGGTCTGCATGCCGAGTTCACGGCTGCGCTTCATCAGGTCTTTGATCTCGGCCACCTCGCCCTTGAAGATCAACTCGCTGATAAGCGGTGTATTAAGCAAGATCTCCACCGCCGCGATGCGGCCCTTGCCCTCTTCGCGCGCCACCAGCCGTTGCGAGACGATGCCCTTGAGGTTGAGCGACAAATCCATCAGCAGTTGCTGGCGGCGCTCTTCAGGGAACAGGTTGATGATGCGGTCCAGCGCCTGGTTGGCGCTGTTGGCATGCAAGGTGGTGATGCACAGATGGCCGGTCTCGGCAAAGGCCACCGCGTGCTCCATGGTCTCGCGGTCGCGGATCTCGCCCATCAGGATCACGTCGGGCGCCTGGCGCAGCGTGTTCTTCAGCGCCTGCTCCCAGCCATCGGTGTCGATGCCCACCTCGCGCTGGGTGATGATGCAGTTCTTGTGCGCGTGCACAAACTCCACCGGGTCTTCGATGGTGATGATGTGGCCGTAGCTGTTCTCGTTGCGGTGGTCAACCAATGCCGCCAACGAGGTGCTCTTGCCCGAGCCGGTGGCGCCAACCATGATCACCAGACCGCGCTTGGTCATGGCGATTTCCTTCATCACCGGCGGCAAGCCCAGCCCGTCGATGGTGGGCAGCACCTGCGGAATGGTGCGCATCACCATGCCGACATGGCCTTGCTGCATGAAGGCATTGACGCGGAATCGCCCCACGCCCAGCGGCGAGATCGCGAAGTTGCACTCTTTGGTGCGCTCAAATTCGGCGGCCTGGCGCTCGTTCATCACCGCGCGTGCCAGCGCCATGGTGTGCTGGCCGGTCAATGGCTGCGGCGATACCCGCGTCACCTTGCCGTCCACCTTGATGGCCGGCGGAAAATCGGCGGTGAGAAACAGGTCCGAGCCACTGCGCGCGGCCATCAGCCGCAGCAGATCGTTGACAAACTTGGAGGCCTGGTCGCGTTCCATCAGCTGATAACTCCCGAGACACGAGTGCCAATTGTGCTGCAGCCGCCTACAAGGCGACAGGCTCTTGCGCGATGCGCGGCGGGGCGCTCATTCATCCAGGGAAATTCTCCGGGATCTTGGCCTTGGATCGCGCCTCGCTCGGCGCGATAACACCGCGGCGCACCAGATCGGCCAGGTTCTGGTCCAGCGTCTGCATGCCCAGATTGCTGCCGGTCTGGATCGAGGAGTACATCTGCGCCACCTTGTTCTCGCGGATCAGGTTGCGGATCGCCGGCGTGCCGATCAGGATCTCGTGCGCCGCAGCGCGGCCGCTGCCGTCCTTGAGCTTGCACAAGGTCTGCGAGACCACCGCCACCAGCGATTCACTGAGCATCGCCCGCACCATCTCTTTCTCGGCCGCAGGGAAGACGTCAACGATGCGGTCCACCGTCTTGGCCGCGCTGCTGGTGTGCAAGGTACCAAACACCAGGTGGCCGGTCTCGGCCGCCGTCAACGCCAGGCGGATGGTTTCGAGGTCGCGCATCTCGCCCACCAGGATCGCGTCGGGGTCCTCGCGCAGCGCCGAGCGCAGTGCGTTCGAAAAACTCAGGGTGTGCGGGCCCACCTCACGCTGGTTGATCAGGCACTTCTTGCTCTCGTGCACAAACTCGATCGGGTCTTCCACCGTCAGCACATGGCCGTACTCGTTTTCATTGAGGTGGTTGACCATCGCCGCCAGCGTGGTGCTCTTGCCCGATCCGGTGGGGCCGGTGACCAGCACCATGCCGCGCGGGCGCATCGCCAGATCGGCAAAGATCTTGGGCGCGTTGAGCTGCTCCAGCGTCAGGATCTTGCTCGGGATGGTGCGGAACACCGCGCCGGCACCGCGGTTCTGGTTGAACGCGTTGACGCGAAAGCGCGCCAGGCCCTGGATCTCGAACGAGAAGTCGCATTCCAGCGTGTCCTCGTAGGCCTTGCGCTGGGCGTCGTTCATGATGTCGTACACCATGTCGTGCACCATCGACTGGTTCAGCGCCTCGACGTTGATGCGCCGAACATCACCGTTGACGCGGATCATCGGCGGCAAGCCGGCCGACAAATGCAAGTCGGAGGCCTTGTTCTTGACCGAGAAGGCCAGCAGTTGGGTGATGTCCATGGGGGCTCGCGGTAGACCGGTCGAGGTTAGGCTCGCAGCATCGCCGGGGCAGATTGCAGGCCCGAAGCCCTTTGGGGCAGGCCGGCGGCAAGCATCGACGACAGAGGCAAAAAGATCATTATGACGACCGTTATCGGCAACTTGCAGCAAGTCCAAAGCCGCATTTCCCAGGCACTGGCGGCCGCCGGGCGAAGCGTGGACAGCGTCACGCTGCTGGCGGTGAGCAAGACCCAGCCCGCCGCCGCTGTGCGCGATGCCCATGCCGCCGGCCAGCGCGATTTTGGCGAGAACTATGTGCAGGAGGCGCTGGACAAGATCCATGCGCTGGCCGATCTGCGGCCCGCCATCAGCTGGCATTTGATCGGCCCGCTGCAGAGCAACAAGACGCGCGTGGTGGCCGAGGCCTTCGACTGGGTGCACTCGGTCGACCGGCTGAAGATCGCGCAGCGCCTGGCCGAGCAGCGGCCGGCCGCTCTGGCGCCGCTGCAGGTCTGCCTGCAGGTCAACATCAGCGGTGAGGCCAGCAAGAGCGGGCTGCTGCCAGCCGATGTGCCGGCGCTGGCGCGCGCGGTGGCCGAGCTGCCGGCCGACAAGCTGCGGCTGCGCGGGCTGATGGCCATCCCCGAGCCGGCGGGCAACCTGGCGGCCCAGCGCGCGCCGCACCGGGCGCTGCGTGACCTGCTGGCCGCGCTCAACGCGCAGGGCCTGGCGCTCGATACGCTGAGCATGGGCATGAGCACTGACCTGGAGGCCGCGCTGACCGAAGGCGCCACCATCGTGCGCGTAGGTACCGCGATCTTCGGTCAACGCGCGCCGGCTTGATGCAGGTATGAAACTGACCTGATGCCAGGCTGATGCCGGCGGATGCGGTCGGTTAGGGTCGATTGCCGCCCTGGCGCCGTGTGCGGCCGCGCCTAAATCTTCAGCTGGTTGGTGTGCTTGACCTCTTCCATCACCACATAGGTACGGGTCTCGCGCACGCCGGGCAGGGTCCAGATCACGTTGCCAACAAACTCGCGGTAGGCCGACATGTCGGCGACCCGGGTCTTGAGCAGGTAATCAAAGCCGCCGGCCACCAGATGGCACTCCAGGATCTCGTCACGCACCTGCACCGCAGCGCGAAAGTTGTCCATCACGTCCTGCACCGTGCGGTCGAGCAGGATCTCGACAAACACCAACAATCCGGCGCCCAGCTTGGCCGGGTTCAGCCGCGCCTCGTAACCCAGGATGTAGCCGTCACGGCTGAGCCGCTTGACGCGCTCCAGCACTGCGGTGGGCGACAAGTGCACGGCCTCGGCCAGCTTCAAGTTGCTGATGCGGCCGTCTTGCTGCAGCACGCGCAGGATGCGCAGGTCAATCTTGTCCAGGCTGCGGTCGGCGCCAGGCTCGGCATCAGGCGCCGCGCCGGCGGGCTGGGGCTGGGGCTGAGGCTGGGCGTCGTCCGACATCGGTTGCTGCTGCTGCTGCTGCTGCTGCTGCTGAAGATCAGTTCAGCTTGACGCCCAGACGGGTGATCACCGGGCCCCAGCGCGCCACGTCGGCATCGATGAAGCGGCGAAACTCGGCCGCGCTACCGCCGACGATGCTCAAGCCGCTGCGTGCCATCGCTTCGCGCAGCGGCGCGTCCTTGGCCAGCAACTCGTTGACGTCGGCATTGATGCGCGCCACCGTGGCCTCGGGCAGCGAGGCCGGGCCGACCAGGCCGTTCCAGGCCAGCGACTCCACCTTGGGGTAACCCGCTTCGGCCAGCGAGGGCAGCTCTTTCAGGCTGTCGGGCTTGCCCTGGGCGCTGACCGCCAGCAGCCGCACCTTGCCCGATTGCACAAACGGCAGCAGCGCCGGCGCCACCATGAAGGTGGCGTCGGCCGTGCCCTGGGCCAACGCCATCGCCGCCGGCGGCGAGCCGTTGAACGGCACATGCACCGCCTGCAGGCCGGCCTCGGACAAGAACAGCTCCATCGTCAGATGCGCCGAGCTGCCCTGACCGAGTGAGCTGTAGTTGAGCTTGCCGCCCTGCGCCTTGGCCCAGGTCACGAACTCAGCCACGGTCTTGGCCGGCACTTTCTCGGCGTTGACCGCAAGCACATTGGCCTGCATCGTGGTCATCACGATGGCCTTCAGGTCCTTGGTCGGGTCGTAAGGCGTCTTGGCATACAGGTAGGGCGCATAGGCCAGCGGGCCGTTGAAACCGATGGCGATGGTGTGGCCGTCGGTGGCCTTGGCCGCCAGGTCCACGCCCAGCATGCCGCCGGCGCCGGCGCGGTTTTCCACCACCACCGGCTGGCCCCAGCGGGCGGCCAGCTTGTCGCTCATCAGCCGCACGATCAGGTCAAGTGAACTACCGGCGCCGGTGGGCACGATGATCTTCACCGGCTGGCTGGGCCAGGCCTGGGCCAGCGCGGCGGGGCTGAGCGAGACGCAGAGCAGGGCGGCGACGGCCGCGGTTATCAGGGTTCGACGTTGCATGGCGTGGGCTTGACTCGTGGCGGGATGCGATGGGGCATTCTCGCCGCACGGTGCAGCGCAGCGTCAGCGGGTGGCGGGCGCGGCGGGCGGTGCAGCGGGCGGCGGCGTGGCTGGTGCCGTTGCCGTTGCCGTTGCCGTTGCCGGTGCTGGTGCCGTTGCCGTTGCCGTTGCCGTTGCCGTTGCCGTTGCCGGTGCCGTTGCCGTTGCCGGTGGCGCGAGCACTGGGTCGGCCGGCGCGGCCTGCGGCTCGTCGAGGCCAATACCGCTCACCGCACCGCCTTCGGCCAACTCGGCATAGATCCAGTCGTCGTTGCGCCGCTGCAGGCCTGCGGGCGGCTCGGGCGCGGCCGCCACCGCCACCCCCTTGAGCGCCTGCGCCATGTAGTCGATCCAGATCGGCAGCGCCAGGCCGCCGCCCGACTCGCGCGAGCCCAGGCTGCGCGGCTCGTCATAGCCCATCCACACCACCGCCACCAGGCCGCTGCTTGCGCCGACCTGGAAACCGGCAAACCAGGCATCGACAGCGTCATTGGTGGTGCCGGTCTTGCCGTACAGGTCGCCGCGTCCGAGTTGCTGCTGGGCCCGTGCGGCGGTGCCAACGCGGGTGACGTCGGCCAACAAGCTGTTGGTAACAAACACGTTGCGCGCCGGCAGCGCGCGGCCGGCTTCGTCACGCGGCGCGGCCGGCGGCGCCTCAAACAACAGTTGGCCCTGGGCGTCGGTGATGCGCTCGATGACCACCGGGGCCAGCGCCCAGCCGCCATTGGCCAGCACGCCGTAAGCCTGGGCCAGGCGCAGCGGCGTGGTGCTGCCGGCGCCCAGCGCCAGCGTCAGGTTGTCGGGCAAGTCGGCTCGGGCAAAGCCAAAACGTTCAGCCCATTGGCGCGCCGGGCCCATACCGATGAACTGCAGGACGCGGATGCTGACCAGGTTTTTCGAGCGCACCAACGCCTCGCGCAGCGTGATCGGGCCGTCAAACAGGCCATCGCTGTTCTGTGGCGCCCAGCCGTCGGCGGCCGCAAATGGCGCATCGTTGATCAGCGTAGTGGGCATCACACCGGCCTCCAGCGCAGCTGAATAGAGCATCGGTTTGAACGCCGAGCCCGGCTGGCGCCGCGCCTGGGTGACATGGTTGAAGGGCTGGCGGCTGAAGTCGAAGCCGCCGACGAGCGCGCGCACGCGGCCGCTGGCCGGGTCCAGCGCGACCAGCGCGGCCTCCACCTCAGGCCACTGCACCAGCTGCCAGTCGCCTGGCGCGCCGCTCGGCCGGGTTGCCGGTGCGCGCATCAGCCGCAGCACCGAGCCGACCCGGATCGCCAGCTCGCTGCTGGCCCTGGCTTGCAAGCCCGGCTGGCCCAGGCGCAGGCCGTCGCCGCGCACCGTCACGCGCTCCCCGTTGGCCAGCTGGGCCCGCAGCTCACCCGGCGCCAGGCGCAGCACGATGGCCACGCGCAGTGCCTCGTCGTCGCGATAGTCCTTCAACGCCCGCGCAGCAGCGGCCTCCAAGTCGGGCTGATCGGCCGCCGGCAGCGACTCCTGGCCCTCGGGGCCGCGCCAGGGCTGGCGCGCGTCATAGGCCAGCACGCCGCGCCGCAACGCCGCCCAGGCCGCCTGCTGGTCGGCCGCACGCAGTGACGTGACCACGCGCAGCCCCTGCGCATAGGCCTGCGTGCCAAAGCGATCAACCACCGCCCGGCGCGCCATCTCGGCCACATGCTCGGCATGCAGCGGGGCTTGCCCGCCGCCACGCAGCTTGAGTACTTCAGAGCGCGCCTCGGCCTGCTGCTCAACGCTGATAGCGCCGGTGGCCACCATGCGCGCCAGCACGATGCGCTGGCGCTGGGTGGCACGCGCCAAATTGCTCAGCGGGTTGGCGTAATGCGGGCTTTGCGGCAAGCCGGCCAGCATCGCCGCCTCGGCGATCGACAACTCGGCCAGGGGCTTGCCGAAATAAGCCTCGGCGGCGGCGGCAAAGCCATAGCTGCGCTGGCCGAGGTAGATCTGGTTCATGTACAGCTCAAGGATCTGAGGCTTGGACAGCCGGCGCTCGATCTCCAGCGCCAGCAGCGCCTCCTTGATCTTGCGCTCGGGCGTGAAGCGCTGCGACAGGAAAAAAGTGCGCGCCACCTGCTGGGTGATGGTGGACGCGCCCTGGCGCAGACCGCCGGTGAACTGCGCCAGCACGGCGCGCACCAGGCTCTTCAGGTCGATGCCGCTGTGCTGGTAAAAACGCGCGTCTTCAACCGCCAGCACGGCCTGTTGCAGCAGCAGCGGGATCTTGTCGATCGGCACAAACTGCCGGCGCTCGGCGCCAAATTGCGCGATCTCCACGCCATCGGCGGTAAACACCTGCAGTGGCTGACGCGGCTGGTAAGTTGTAACCGGATCCAGCGAGGGCAGCTGCGGCCCGTACCAGGCCACCGCAGCCACCCCCAGCGCCACCGCCAGCATCGCCGCGCCGATGGCGGCGATCAACAGGCCGCGCAGCAAGTGGCGGCGGGGGTGTTGAAGGCGGGCGGCGGCGGCGTGCGACATGATCGGTGGGTCCGGCGCTGATTATGGGCAGGCTGCCCAGCCTGGCGCGGCAGAATCAGCGCCATGCCACCGGCCCTGCCAACGTCCGCCAACCCGCAGCGGGAAAAGTCCGCCCCGCAGCGCGCGATGGAAAAGCTGGGGCTGGCGCGCGACATCGATCTGGCCTTGCACCTGCCCCTGCGCTACGAGGACGAAACCCGGGTCATCAGCATCGCCGAGGCGCCCGACGGCGCGCCGGTGCAGGTCGAAGGCGTGGTCAGCGAAAGCCGCATCGACCTGCGCGGCCGCCGCCAGCTGCTGGTGCGCATTGCCGACGCCAGCGACTCGCTGCTGCTGCGCTTTCTCAACTTCTACCCCAGCCACCAGAAAACGCTGGCCGTGGGCGCCCGGGTGCGGGTGCGCGGCGAGGCACGCAACGGCTTCTTCGGCCGCGAGATGGTGCACCCGGTGTTCAAGGCGGTGGACGAGCAAACGCCGCTGGCCAGCGCCCTGACACCGGTTTACCCGACCAGTGCGCAACTGCCGCAAGCCTACTTGCGCAAGGCCGTGGCGGCGGCGCTGGCCCGCGTGCCGCTGGACGAGCTGCTGCCGCCCGGCAGCGTGCCGCCCGGCCTGCCGACACTGCGCGAAGCGCTGCAGCGCCTGCACCATCCCCCCGCCGGCGAACCGCTGGCGGCGCTGGAAGACCGCAGCCATCCGGCCTGGCAGCGGCTGAAGTTCGAGGAGCTGCTGGCCCAGCAGCTGTCGCAGCTGACCGCCCAGCGTGAGCGCCAGCGTCTTCGCGCGCCGCTGCTGCGCGCCGCGCCCGGCGGCCTGCATGAGCAGCTGCTGGCCGCGCTGCCGTTTCAGCTCACCGCCGCCCAGCGCCGGGTGGGCGAGCAGATTGCCGGCGATCTGGCGCGGCCGGCGGCGGGCGCTACCGACCCGGCCAACCAAGCCGAGCCGGCCAGCGATGCGAGCCTGGCCAGCACAGCCGGCGAGGCCAACGACTGCGAGCTGGCCGCGGTGCCGATGCACCGCCTGCTGCAGGGCGATGTCGGCTCGGGCAAGACCGTGGTGGCGGCGCTGGCCGCCGCGGTGGCCATCGACGCCGGCTGGCAATGCGCGCTGATGGCGCCCACCGAGCTGCTGGCCGAACAGCACTTCCGCAAACTGGTGCAGTGGCTGGAGCCGCTGCTGGCCGCGCGCGGCCAGTCGATCGCCTGGCTCACCGGCAGCCGCAAGGGCAAGGCGCGCCAGGCGATGGTCGAGCGCGTGGCCAGCGGCGAGGCGGCGCTGGTGGTCGGCACCCATGCGGTGATCCAGCACGATGTGCACTTCAAGCGGCTGGCGCTGGCGGTAATCGACGAGCAGCACCGCTTTGGCGTGGCGCAGCGGCTGGCGCTGCGCCGCAAGCTGGTTGATCAGAGCGGGTCGGCCACCGCGCCAGCGCAGATCGAGCCGCATCTGCTGATGATGAGCGCCACACCCATCCCGCGCACGCTGGCCATGACCTATTACGCCGACCTGGATGTCTCCACCATTGACGAGCTGCCACCGGGGCGCACGCCGGTGCTGACCAAGCTGTTTGCCGACGAGCGCCGCGCCGAGGTGGTGGCGCGCATCGCCGACGAGGTGGCGCGTGGCCGCCAGGTCTACTGGGTCTGCCCGCTGATCGAAGAAAGCGAGCACATCGACCTGCAGAACGCAACCGAGACCCATGCCCGCCTGGCCGCCGCGCTGCCCGGACTGACGGTCGGCCTGTTGCACGGGCGCATGCCGGCGGCCGAGAAGAGCGCGGTGATGGCCTTGTTTGCCGGCGGCCAGATGGCGGTGCTGGTGGCCACCACGGTGATCGAGGTAGGCGTGGACGTACCCAACGCCAGCCTGATGGTGATCGAACATGCCGAGCGCTTTGGCTTGAGCCAACTGCATCAGCTGCGCGGCCGCGTGGGCCGCGGCGCGGCGGCCAGCGTCTGCGTGCTGCTGTTCCAGGGCCCGCTGTCGCCCACCGGCCGCGACCGGCTGCGCGCGATGACCGAAACCAGCGACGGCTTCGAGATCGCGCGGCGCGACCTGGAGATCCGCGGCCCAGGCGAGTTCATGGGCGCGCGCCAGAGCGGCGACGCCCTGCTGCGCTTTGCCGACCTGGCCGAAGACGCGCCGCTGCTGCAACGCGCCCGCGCCGCCGCACCCGGCCTGCTGGCCCAGCACCCGGCGGCGGCGCGGGCGCATGTGGCGCGTTGGCTGGATACGCGGGCGGAGTTTCTGAAGGCCTGAACCCCCATGCTCCCGGACTGGAAGCCTGCTGATTGGTCTGTGAATTGCGCATGACCCTCACCGAACTGCGCTAGCTCGTCGCCGTCGCCCGCGAAAAGCAGTTCAGCCACGCCGCCGAGGCCTGCTGGCGGGCACTGGACACCCCGCAACGCCGTGCGCTTGATGGCCAACCTGGTGTTCCTGCCGGACGAAGAGCAAATCAAGTCCGGCACCTGCCTGCGGTTCAATGACGCCTGCGGCACCGGCGGCATGCTGACCGTGGCCGAAGCAAGCCTGGACCCGAAACCTCGAAAGCGCCGGACGACGCCGACCTGCCGGCGGCGTTAGCAAACGAGGCTCGTCCGGTGGGTGCCATCGAAGACGGCTAATCTCCAACTGATCGACGCCGACACCCTGCTGGCCTTGGCCGCCGAGGAAGATCAGCTGTTTCGGTCAGCGGTTCAGTTCAACGGCCAATCTGGGCGCCCCGCCCAGGCCTGCCTGGAAAGTTGCCCTGTGTGCATTGGCGCTTGACAGGGGCCTCTGCATCGTTCGCTGGCGCACAGACGCTTGTGCGCCGTGCGGGCATCGTCGCTCAGTGCGCCACGCTCTGAACCTTGTCAAATCCTGGGTAACTTGCCGCGTTGCCATTCCCAGGCTGTTTCTGCACGTGATCGGCGCAGAGCCGGCATGCCTGTGGGCAGTGCATGACCGCCTGAACGTGGGCGGTACGGATAGAGATGGGGAGCATGACGAGTTGGGCAGCGACCTGGTGCCCGACACCCTGATCTCGGTGTGCGACGGCGGCTTCTATGGTGGTATCAACCCAATGACAGGACAGAAGATGATCAAGCGTGCAAACCCGCGGCCCATCAAGGCCAAGACCCTGGTTGAGCAAAAGAACGACTTCACCGCTGAAGGCGCGCCGCCGCCGGGCAGGGTGGAGGCGCCGCAACCGCCGGCGCAGACGCCGCCCGTTGTGCCCAAGCGCAAAGGCGCCACGTCAGGCAAGCGGTAGCGGTGCATCCGGCCGGGTCATCCTCGCCGGCTGCACCCACGCATCAAACTGCTCGGGGGTGACTGCCCCCAGTGCCAGGGCCGCCTCGCGCAGGCTCGTGCCGTCCGTATGTGCCTTCTTGGCGATCGCTGCGGCCGGCTCGTAGCCGATGTGCGGCGCCAGCGCGGTGACCAGCATCAGCGAACGGCTCAGCAGCTCGGCGATGCGCTCGCGCTCGGCTTCGATGCCCTGCGCGCAGTGCGTATCGAAACTCGCCATCCCGTCGGCCAGCAGGCGGATCGACTGCAGCACGTTGTGCGCGATCAGCGGCTTGTAGACGTTGAGCTCGAAATTGCCGCCGGCCGCGCCGAAGGTCACGGCCACGTCGTTGCCGAAGACCTGGGCTGCGACCATCGTCAGCATCTCGCACTGGGTCGGATTGACCTTGCCCGGCATGATCGACGAGCCTGGCTCGTTCTCCGGAATCGTGATCTCGCCGATGCCGGCGCGCGGCCCGCTGGCCAACCAGCGCACGTCGTTGGCGATCTTGTTCAACGCCGCAGCCAGCGTCTTCAGCGCGCCGTGCAGCGCCAGCAGCGGCTCGTGCCCAGCCAGCGCAGCAAACTTGTTCGCGGCGACGACAAACGCCAGCCCGGTCTCGGCGGCGAGTCGTTTGGCGACGCGCTGGCCGAACTCGGCATGGCTGTTCAAGCCGGTGCCGACCGCCGTGCCGCCAATCGCCAGCTGCAGCACCGCGGGCTGTGCGGCGATGATCGCGGCGCGCGCGATCTCCAGCTGTGCCACGTAGCCGGAGAACTCCTGGCCGAGCGTCAGCGGCGTCGCGTCCTGCAGGTGTGTGCGGCCGATCTTGACGATGTCGGCAAAGGCATCGGCCCTGCCCTGCAGCGTCGCACGCAGCGCGTCCAGCGGCTGGCGCAGCCGTTGTTCGAGCGCCAGGGCGACGGCGACGTGCATCGCCGTCGGAAACACGTCGTTGCTGCTCTGACCATAATTGACGTCATCGTTAGGGTGTACCAAGCGCTTCGCGCCGCGCCCGCCTCCCAGCAGTTCCGAGGCGCGATGGGCCAACACTTCGTTGACGTTCATGTTGGTCTGGGTGCCCGAGCCGGTCTGCCACACCGACAGCGGGAACTCGGCCTCGTGCCGCCCGGCGAGCACCTCGTCGCAGGCCATGTGGATGGCTTGCGCCGTGGCTGCGTCGAGCAATCCGAGCTCACCGTTGACCTGCACCGCCGCGCGCTTGACGCGCACCAGCGCCAACACCAGCTCGGTGGGCATCCGTTCGCTCGACACTGCAAAGAACTGCAGTGAGCGCTGGGTCTGCGCGCCCCACAGGTGCTGCGCCGGGACCTCAATCGAGCCCAGGGTATCGCGTTCGGTGCGGGTCGCCATGTCAGTCCTCCCTGCAGCTGTACAGCCAGCGCTTATCACGATGATGCCTGTAGAACGCCGGGTAGCCGCCGCGCTGCGGCTGGAGGTGGCACGCGGCGCCGTACATCGCGCACCGCATTCGGTTGAGTGTGCTGTCGCACAGACCTCAATCAAGCGCCCTCCTAACCTCCGTGACTCCCGCCAAGCGCGCCGCAGCCTTCGGATATGAGCAACGCCAAGTGGTTCGTCCTGATTGGTGACCTGCTGCTGATCACGGGCGTGTCGTCGACCTTGCTCAGGCGCCTGCCGGTCACCTCGGCCATCAACTGCCTGGGCGTGGGGCTGGTGCCGGGGCCTGCGGGGCTTGACCTGTTCCGATTTTTCAACCCAATGCGCGAGTCGGCGCTGCTGGAAGTCCCCACCGAAGTGCCGGTTTTGATCTCATTGTTGGCGCGGGCATCAAGCTGCCGGTGCCCTTCAGCCTGCTGCGCTGGCACACACCTATCAGGCTGGCCACGATCTCGATGGCGGTCACAGTCGCGCTGGCCGCTACATCAGCGATTTCCTGTTCGTCGTGATCCTCGCAGACGCGGCGCAGAGCGGCATGATCGGCAGTGCCACATCGGCCACGGGCGGCATGGTGCTGATCGCGACACGGGTGTTCTGGAGCTTCATGCTCGACTTCATGAGCTTCCGGCTCCCTCTGATCCAGTGCTTCACCGCGGCGCTGCGGCTCTGTCTGGTCCGAGACGGAAAAATACTGCGGCGAAATATGCGCCGCGAGTTGATCACCGATCAGGAACTGAATGCCAAGATTCGGCCAAGGAGGCGCCGTGAGCAAGGCCCGGGCGTCAGTGCTGCAGCGGCCGGTCGACCCCCTTCAGGCCTACAAGGCGAAACGAAACTTTGACCGCACGCCCGAGCCGCAGC
>JBBQJN010000038.1:0-18633 GCA_038325945.1 Burkholderiales bacterium
CCTGCAATCCAGCCTTGTCCCTGCGCGGCTGCATAAACAATTGGGCCAACATCGCCGCAAGCCTGCGCGAGCCACGGCGACTTCGCCAGTATCAGTGTGAGGCTGAATGGACATAAATCTTAAGTTAGCGCGTATGCCCCCAGGGGGGCGGCCGCCAGCGGCCCGGCAGAGCCGGTTCCGCGGCGGCTGCTTGCTTACTGCGCCTCACCCCTTCAGGCTGCCTTGCGCCACCTTGGGCAATTGACTTGGGGCTCCCTCATATCACCGAGCCAGTGACCTTGACTGGCCAGCATGTTCGACTGGAGCCGTTGCGACCCGAGCACGCGCCGGCGCTTGCCGAGGCGGCGCGCGACGGCGAATTGTGGCAACTCTGGTACACCGCCATCCCTTCGCCCGAGGCCATGGCGGCCGAGATCGAGCGCCGGCTGGGCCTGCTGGCCACGCACGCCATGCTGCCGTTTGCGGTGCTCGACGCCGCCGGCCAGCCAGTGGGCATGACCACCTACATGAACATCGACAACGTGCACCAGCGCGTCGAGATCGGCTCCACCTGGTACGCCGCCAGCGTGCAGCGCACGCCGCTCAACACCGAGGCCAAGCGCTTGCTGCTCAGCCATGCCTTCGACCACTTGCAGTGCATTGCGGTCGAGTTCCGCACCCACCGCTTCAACCAGCAGAGCCGGCGCGCCATCGAGCGCCTGGGCGCGCAGTTTGACGGCATGCTGCGCAACCACCAGCGCGCGAGCAACGGCACGCTGCGCGACACCGCGGTCTACAGCATCACCGCCGATGAATGGCCCACCGTGCGCGCGCACCTGGACTTCCAGCTGACACGCCGCGCCCCCTGACACCCCCTCACCGACACCCGCAGCCATGGCCCGCACCCGAAGCATCACCCTCGACGACCTTTGGCAAATGCAGCGCCTGGGCCCGCCCAGCCTGTCGCCCGACGGCACGCAGGCGGTGTGCGCGCTGGCCAGCAGTTCGATGGAGGACAACCGCAGCAGCAGCGCGCTGTGGCTGCTGTCGACGCTGGGCGGCGCGCCGCGCCGGCTGACCCATTGCGGCGATAAAGACGGCCAACCGCGTTTTTGCCCCGACGGCCAGCAGGTGGGCTTCGTCGCACAGCGCGAACAGCAGGGCCACAAGGACGAGGCACCACAGTTCTACCTGATCCCGGTGGACGGCGGCGAGGCCCGCCGCGTCGGCGATGTCGCCACCGGTGTTGGTTCGTTCCGCTGGTGCCCAGACGGCCGTCACATCGTCTTCATCTCCTGGGTCTGGCCCGGCCTCAAGGGCGGCAAGGCCCAGGCCAAGGCGATGGCCGAGTTCAAGGCGCGCAAAGAGAGCGGCATCGCTACCAGCGAGGCCCAGTACCGCTACTGGGACCACATGCTGCCGATGGGCCGGGTGCCGCACCTGCACCTGATGGATACGCGCAGTGGCAAGGTGCGCGACCTGTTCGAGGGCAGCCCTTATGCGCTGGCCTGGGCCGATCCGGATGCCAACGGCTTCGACATCTCGCCCGACGGCAAGCGCCTGGTCTTCGCCTTCGACCCCGCGCCCGAGCAGCGCATCGACGGCCGCGGTGCATTGGCCGAGCTGACGCTGCGCGGCGGCCGCGTCGAACTGCTGGCGCAGGATCTGGGCTGGGACTTTGGCGCGCCGCGCTACAGCCCGGACGGCAGCCAGGTGGCCTGCATCGCCAGCCACCAGGCGCTGCGCCACACCATGCCCGGCCAGTTGGCGCTGGTCAGGCCGGGCCAGCCGGTTGAAGTGGTCAGCGCCGAATGGGACCACGAGGTGGCCGCGCCGCTGCTGTGGGAAGACGATGGCCAGGCCGTGCTGCTGGCGGCGGAAGAACAGGGCCGGCGCCATGTCTGGCGCTTCGGCCTGGCGGAGCGGCGCGCCGAGATTGTGGTGCAGGGTGGCAACGTGCAGGCTTTTGACAAGTCTGCCGGCACGCTGGTGACGGTGGCCGACGCTGCCGACCATCCAGCCCGCGCCCATGCCCACTTGCCGGGCGCCGAGCCGCTGCGCATCGAGAGCTTCAACGACGAGCTCATGGCCGGGCTGCAACTGGGCCGCCATGAAGCCATCCGCATCACCGGTGCGCAGGGTGATGCAGTGCAGGTCTGGCTGTACTACCCGCCGGGCTTCGACGAGAAGCAGCGCTATCCGCTGCTGCACGTGATCCACGGCGGGCCGCATACCGCCATGGGCGACAGCTGGCATTACCGCTGGAACGCGCCGCTGCTCGCTGCCCAGGGTGACGGCGGCCGCGGCCAAGTGGTGGCGGCAGTGAACTACCACGGCTCATCCGGCTTCGGCCATGCCTTCCTCGACAGCATCACCCACCGCTGGGGCCAGCTCGAATTGCAAGACATCGAGGCCGCCACCACCGAGCTGCTGCGTCGGCCCTGCATCGATCCGGCGCGGGTTTATGCCTCGGGCGGCAGTTACGGCGGCTACATGGTGGCCTGGATGAACGCCCATGTGCCGGCCGGGCGCTACGCCGCCTATGTCTGCCATGCCGGCTGCTTCGACTGGACGGCGATGTTTGCCGACGACGCCTGGTCCTGGCATGCCAAAGAGCTTGGCGGCTGGTACTGGGACGACCTGGCGCGTGTCAATGCGCAGAGCCCGCACAACTTCGCCGCCAGCATGGACACGCCCACCCTGGTGATCCACGGCGCGCTCGACTACCGCGTGCCCGATACCCAGGGCCTGGCCTACTACAACACGCTCAAAGCGCGCGAGGTCGATGCCAGGCTGCTGTGGTTCCCCGACGAAAACCACTGGATCCTCAAGCCGCGCAACAGCAAGCTGTGGTACGCCGAGTTCTTTGGCTGGCTGCAGCGCCATGGCGCCGCAGCTCCCACCACAGCCAAGGGCCGCCGCCGCCGCTGAGCGCCTGCCTCGCGCTCAGACTGACTTCAGCGCGGCGGCTCGGCGCGGGCCGACTGGCGGCGCCAGCGGGCCGACACGGCCGCGGCCGTCGTTCTTGCCCTGGTAGAGATTGATGTCGGCACGGTTGAGCAGCGCCAGCACGTTGTCTTGCGGGCCCAGCCAGCCGGCCACGCCGATGCTGACGGTGAGCGGCAGTCGCTCGCCGTCAATCACCAGCGCCAGCTCGCGCACACGGTCGCACAGCCGCTGCGCCAGCACCCGCGCATCGTCGGGCGAACTGTCCGGCAGCAAGGCCAGGAACTCGTCGCCGCCCCAGCGCGCGAGATGATCCACTTCGCGCAGTTGCGCGCTCATCACCGCGGCCAGGTGCTGCAGCGCGCGGTCACCGGCCACATGGCCATGGTCATCGTTGATCTGCTTGAAGTAGTCAACGTCGATCATCAGCACCGCCATGCGGCCACCGTCCTGGTTGCTGCCTTGGCCGCTGGCTGGGCCGCCCAGCCGGCGCACCCGATGCACTTCCTGATCCAGCAACTCGACCATGGCGCCCCGGTTGAGCAGGCCGGTGACATGGTCGTGGCGCGACAGCTTTTCGAGCCGGCCGACCAGCCGCGACACCAGCAGGCCAACCAGCATCATCTGCAGCAGCAAGGCCGCCACCAGACCGGTGAGCGACGAGCCGACGCTGAGCACGGTGTTCTGCTCAACCTCGTAGATCACGCTCTCGGGCGCCACCAGCCCCCGCACGCCGCGCACACTGAGCAGCAGGCCGCCCAGCAGCAGCGGCGTGGCATACAGCAAGCCCCAGCGTTGCTGCATGTTCAGCCGCACATGGCGCCAGATGTCGAAACCCGCCCAGAGGTAGACCGCGCCCCACAGGGCCGAGCCAAACGCGATGCGCGCCCAGACCCAGCTCGGCTCCAGCGCCAGCCAGTTCAGGCCGATGATGGTTGCCAGCACGGCCAGTTGCACCGCCGTCCAGCAGCGCTGGCCGGCAAACAACCAGAGCCCGCGCTGCAGGGCCAGCGTGGCGGCCAGCACCAGCACATTGCCCAGCGCCCGCATCGGCGCATGGCCGATGTGCATGGCGACGACGATCAGCAGCAGGCCCAGCGCGCTGCCGCAGGCATAGGCGGCCCACCAGCCCGCCGTGCGGCGCTCCACCGGCATCACCAGCGAGGCCACCACCCAGGCCGGCCCCAGCACCGCATACTGCAAGGCCACCAGCAGCAGCGCCACCTCTGAGGTGCTGTAGTCGTTGAGCAAGTAGGCGAGCAATTCCATTACTTTGGATTGCAACACAGCCGGCTGCGTTGGGGGCGCGCGGCGACCCCCCCTGGAAGTGGGTATGCTTGACGCCAGTGCCAACACGGCCCGCGAGAGACCCGCCCATGCTCATCAACTTCTTCTACACGCTGCGCGCGGCCAAACTGCCGGTCTCGGTCAAGGAATTCCTGACCCTGCTTGAAGCCGTGAAGGCGGGCGTGATCGATCATTCGGTCGACCAGTTCTATTACCTGGCGCGCACCACGCTGGTCAAGGACGAGGCCCATTTCGACAAGTTTGATCGCGCCTTCGGTGCCTACTTCAAAGGCGTGGAGATGCTGGCCGACTTCACCAAGGAAGTGCCGCTGGACTGGCTGCGCAAGAACCTTGAGCTTGAACTCAGCGCCGAGGAGAAAGCCAAGATCGAGAAGATGGGCTGGGACGAGCTGATGGAGACGCTCAAAAAACGCTTCGAGGAGCAGAAAGAGCGCCACGAGGGCGGCAGCAAATGGATTGGCACCGGTGGCACCAGCCCGTTTGGCGCCTACGGCAGCAACCCGCAAGGCATCCGCATCGGCCAGGAGAAGAGCCGTAACAAGAGCGCGGTCAAGGTCTGGGACCAGCGCGCCTACAAGGACTACGACGACAACCTCGAACTCGGCACGCGCAACATCAAGGTGGCGCTGCGCCGCCTGCGCCGCTTTGCGCGCGAGGGTGCGGCCGAAGAGCTGGACCTGGAGGACACCATCCACTGCACTGCGGCCAACGCTGGCTACCTCGACATCAAGCTGGTGCCCGAGCGCCACAACAAGGTCAAGGTGCTGCTGCTGATGGACGTGGGCGGCACCATGGATGAACACATCCACCGCGTCGAAGAGCTGTTCTCGGCAACCAAGACCGAGTTCAAGCACCTCGAGTTCTATTACTTCCACAACTGCGTCTATGACTTCATGTGGAAGAACAACCGGCGGCGCTTCAGCGAGAAGACCGCCACCTGGGACATCATTCGCAAGTACAACAAGGACTACAAACTGATCTTCGTCGGTGACGCAACCATGAGTCCCTACGAGATCCTGCAGCCCGGCGGCAGCGTGGAATACAACAATGAAGAACCCGGTGCTGAATGGATTCAGCGGCTGACCAACGCCTTTCCCAAGTTCGCCTGGATCAACCCCGAGCCGCAAGGCGTCTGGCAGTACCGGCAGAGCATTTCGGTGATCCAGCAACTCGTCAATCAGCGCATGTTTCCGCTGTCCTTGGCCGGGCTGGAGGGAGCCATGCGCCTGCTCAGCAAGTGAGCACCGCGCCGCGCCGCTGGCTGGGCGGGCTGAGCCTGTCGCTGGCCCTGGTGTTGAGTGGCTGCGCGCTGCTGCCCAAAGACGAAGCTGCCCAGGGCGCCGCCGAACGCCGCGCTGACACGGCCGCTGCGGCGCAGGCGTCTGCCGCCGCTGCATCGGCCATCCAGATCAGGCTGGAAGTTGAAGCGCCGACGGCGCTGCGCGCGCTGCTGCGGGAATACCTCGACCTGGCCACCTTGCAGAACCTGCCCAGCAGCGATGCGCTGGATGCCGGTGAATGGGCGCGGCTGATCGCCGTCGCACCCGCCCAGGCGCGCGACCTGCTCCAAACCGAGGGCTATTTCGACGCCGAGGTCAGCGTGCGCCGCATTGGCAGCCAACCCACTGAGGTGCGGGTGACGGTGACACCCGGCCCGCGCACCCAGGTGGCCGAACTGAAGGTCGAGGCCAAGGGCGAACTGGCCCAACGCAGCGAGCAAGGCGACAGCGATGCCGCGAGGCTGCTGACCACACTGCGCAAAGCCGGGCCGCTGCGCCCCGGCTCGGCCTTCCGCAACGCCGACTGGAGCGATGCCAAGCAAGGCCTGCTGTCGATGCTGCGCAGTGCCGGCTACGCCGCCGCCAGTCTGGTCGACAGCCGCGCCGATATCGACACCTCGACGCAGCGCGCCAGCCTGCGCGTCGTGGTAGACAGCGGGCCGCTGTTCACCGCCGGCGCGGTGCAGATCGAGGGCCTGAAAGCGCATGACGAGTCCACCGTGCGGGCGCTGGCCGATCTGGGCGACGGCGCGGCGCTGACCGAGTCCGCGCTGCTCGATTACCAGGAACGACTGCAGAAAACCGGCTTGTTCGAATCGGTGCTGGTTCGCTTTGACCCCGAATTGGCCAAGCCGGTGGGCACGCCGGTGCAGGTGCGCGTGCGCGAGTTGCCCCTGCAGCAGGCCACGGTGGGCCTGGGCATCAGCGCCAACACCGGTGAGCGTGCGACGCTGGATTACACCCACCGGCGCTTTCTGGGCCAGGCCGTGACGGCGCACAACAAGTTTGAACTGGGCCGCGACCATCAACTCTGGAGCGGCGACTTCAAGACCCACCCGACCGAGGGCTTCCGCCGCAACCTGCTGGGCGTGCAGTACGAGCGCACGCGCGGCGATACCGACGTGGTGGCCTCGCAGCGCCTGCGGCTGGGCCGCTCGCAGGACACGACGCGGGTCGAGCGCCTCTACTTCGCCGAACTGCTGCGCTCCAGCCGCAGCGATGCCAACGGCTCGGACAGCGCCCAGGCGCTCAGCCTCAACTACCAGCTGGTCTGGCGGGATCTCGACAGCGTGCTGCTGCCCACGCGCGGCTTCAGCCTGGCGCTGCAAGGGGGTGTCGGCCAGGCCCGCAGCGGCAGCGGCAGCGGTCCGTTCACCCGCTTGTACGGCCGTCTCACCGGCTACCTGCCGCTGGGCGCCAGCTGGTACGGCCAGGCGCGCGTCGAGGCCGGTCAGGTGATCAAGCGCACTGGCCTGCTGGTGCCCGACGCGCTGGGCTTCCGTGCCGGTGGCGACGATTCGGTGCGTGGCTATGCCTACCGCACGCTGGCACCGCTAGACAGCGGTGGCGCGCTGATCAGCGGCCCGGTGTTGCTGACCGGCAGTGTTGAGGTGGCGCGGCCGATCATCGCCTCGTTGCCCTCGGTCTGGGGCGCGTTGTTTGTCGATGCCGGCGGTGCCGCGCAGAGTTGGACCGACTACAAGGCTTCGCTGGGCTATGGCGCCGGCGTGCGCTGGCGCAGCCCGATCGGCGCACTGCGCGTCGACCTGGCCTGGGGCCACTCTGAACAGAAGCTGCGCCTGCACCTGTCGCTGGGGGTGGCTTTCTGATGCTCGACCCCGCCCTGCCCACACCGCGGGCGCCAAAGCCGGTGCGCGCCCCGCAGCCCCGCCGCAGCCGGCGCCGCTGGTGGCTTGCCGCCGCCGCCTTGCCGTTGACGTTGATCGCGCTGCTGCTGCTGGGCCTGGCCTACCTGATCTACCGGCCAGACGCTTTGCCCTGGGTGCTGAGCCAAGTGCCCGGCGTACAGACTGAAGGTGTGCAGGGCACGGTGGCCGGCGGCGACCTGCGTATCGCCAAACTGAGCCTGACCCTGCCCGACGACGGCGGCCGGCTGCAGATCGAGCAATTGGCGATGCAGCGCCGCGGCTACCAGTTCCGGCCCAAGCCCGGCATCTGGCTGGATCTGCACTTCGAGGCGCTGAGCATCGCGCGCCTGCAGTGGACCAGCGGCAAGCCTTCAGGCCAGCCGCTTACGCTGCCCACCAGCCTGCGCCTGCCACTGACCCTGCGCATCGACGCGCTGCACATCGGCCAAGTGCAGATCGACCAGCAACCCCTGGTCACCGACTTGCGCGCCGCGCTGGACATCGGCGCCGACGGCGGCGCGCGCCACCTCATCAACGACCTGTCACTGGTCTTCGAGCAAAACCGGCTGCAGGGCCGGCTGGCGCTGGACGCCGATGCGCCGCTGGCGCTGGACGCCAAGATCGACGCCGTGCGCAGCCAGGCACCGGCCTGGACTGCCAGCCTGACGGTGGCCGGGCCGCTGGATCGGCTGGTCGCCGATGCCCGGCTGCAGGGCGATGCGCCGGCCGGCGGCAAGGCACCCGCGCTGTCGGCCCAGGCCACGCTGCGGCCGCTGGCCAATTGGCCACTGGAGGCGCTGTCGCTGAGCACGCGTGAGCTTGACCTGTCCAGCCTGTCGTCACAACTGCCACGCACCGCGCTGGCCGGCCGCGCCACGCTGCAGTCCAGCGGGCTGGATCAGCCGGCCAAAGTTGAAGCCGAACTGGTCAACACGCAGCCGGGCAGCTGGGACAGCGGCCGGCTGCCGCTGCGCAGCATCAACCTGGTGGCCAGCGGCGAGCTGCGCCACCCTGACCAATTGGCGCTTGATCGCTTCAACCTGCAACTGGCCGACGAGCGCGGCGACGCCGGCCGCATCAGCGGCCAGGGCCGCTGGCAGGGCGACGCCGCCGAGCTGTCGCTGAAACTGGAGGCCCTGCAGCCGCTGCGGCTGGACCGCCGCGCGCCGCCGATCGATGTCAGCGGCCCGCTGAGCCTGCGCGCCAGTGGCCTGCAGGGCGCGGCGCCGCAGCTTGATTTCGACGCCAAGCTGGCGGGCCGTGCGCGCGACGGCAGTGGCCTGCCAGTGAAACTGCAACTGGCCGGCGAGGCCAGCGCCAAGCACCTGCTGCTGCGCCGGGTCGAGGCCAGCGCAGGCAAGGCCCGCGCCGACGCCGAGCTCGATGCCCGCGCCGACGCCACGGGTTGGCAACTTCGCGGCAAAACCACGCTTGACCGCTTCGATCCGCTGCCCTGGTGGGCCGGGCCGCCGGGCAGCGCCTGGCGCCGCGGCCCGCATCGGATCAATGGCCAGTTGGCGCTCGATCTGCACATCAGGCACAGCGCGACCGGTGCCATCGGTGGCACGCTGGAGCAAGCCTTGCGCGCCTTTGCTGGCCAGGCCACGCTGCGGCTGACCGACAGCCAGCTCGCCGGCATGCCGTTGGCGGGCGAGCTGGCGCTGCGCAGCGGCGACGCGCGCTACAACGTCGACGGCTCGTTCAAGCTGGCGGGCAGTCAGCTTGGCCTGCAAGGCCGCATCGGCCTGAACGCGGCAGCCGACCGTTTCGCGCTGACGCTCGACACACCGACCTTTGCGGCGCTGGCGCCGCTGGGCCGCTTGCTCGCTGATGCCAGCCCCGGCTTGTTGGCCCATTGGCCCACGGCTGGCAGCGTCAAGGCCGATCTGCAGTTGGATGGCCGCTGGCCGGCGATGCGCAGCCAGGGCCGGCTCGAACTCGCCAAGCTGGCGAGCCCCGATGCCACGCTGCAGCAGGCGACGCTGAACTGGCGCGCCGGCACCGCCTTCGATGATCCGCTGGCGCTACAGGTGGATCTGCGTGGACTGGTCCAGGGCGCACAGCGACTCGATCTGCTGCAAGCCAAGATCGACGGCAGCCTGCGCGAGCACAAGCTGACGATCAGCGCCGAAAGCCCGCTGCGGCCGCCAGTCTGGGCCGAAAACCTGCTCGGCCCCACCGGCACCGGCACCCGGCTGGCAGCCACTGCGAACGGCCGTTGGCAGCCCGAGCCGGCCAGCGGCCGCACCCTGGCCGATGCCGAGGGCGGCCGCTGGCTGGTGCAGAAACTGGATCTGCAAAGCGGCGCGCGCGGCCTGAAAACCGCCAACGCGGCGGCCGCAGCGGGCAGCACGTCCACGGCCGAGTCTGGTCCCTGGCTGCGCGGCAGCACGCCCGAGCTTGAGCTGAGGCTGGACGCCAACTTCGCGCCGACGCTGCTGCGCCTGGCGCCCGGCCGGCTGCAGCTGCTGAGCACCGCGCTGGCCTGGCGCGAGGCGCAGTGGCTGGCCGATGGCAGCGGCCCGGGCCAGCTGACGCTGCTGGCCCAGCTGGAGACCATCGATGTCGCCAAGCTGCTGGCCAAGCTGCAGCCCAACACCGGCTGGGCCGGCAACCTGACGCTGGGCGGGCGTATCGAAGTACGCAGCGGCGCGCGATTTGATGCCGATGTCGTGCTCGAGCGCCTGGGCGGCGACCTCTCGCTGCCCGACGATCTCGACGAAAAGAATCGCCTGCAACTGGGCCTGAGCGAGCTGCGGCTGGCCTTGAGCGCACATGACGGCGTCTGGCAGTTTGCGCAGGGCCTGGCCGGTTCCAGCTTCGGCCAGATGGCCGGTGCCCAGGTGCTGCGCACCAGCGCCGATCGACGCTTTCCACCGCCCGAGGCGCCGCTGTCGGGCGTGATCGAGGCCCAGGTGGCCAACCTCGGCACTTGGGGCAACTGGCTGCCGCCCGGCTGGCGGCTGGCCGGGCAGTTGCGGACCGGCGCGTCGTTCAAAGGCACATTGGGCGCGCCGCAGGTGCTGGGCGAGATGCGCGGCGACGGCATCGCGCTGCGCAACGTGCTGCTGGGCGTCAACCTGAGCGACGGCAACCTGGCGATCACACTCGACGGCGACCGCGCCAAGATCGAGCACTTCAGCTTCAAGGGCGGTGACGGCAGTCTGACGCTGGCTGGTGATGCCACGCTGGGCGAGACGCCATCGGCCAGGCTGCAACTCAAGGCCGACAAGTTCCGCCTGCTCGGCCGCATTGACCGGCGGCTGGTCGCCAGCGGCCAGGCCGATCTGCTGTTGGGCGCTGACAGCCTCAAGCTCGACGGTGACCTGCGTATCGACGAAGGCCTGATCGACATCAGCCGCAGCGCCGCGCCGACACTGGACGACGATGTCCATGTCCACGGCGGCGGCGGCGGCGCGGCGCAGACTGCGGCGCCACCACCGGCACCGTCGGCTGCGCTGCGCAAGGCCCAGGTGGCGCTGCGCATCGACCTGGGCGAGCAACTGCGGCTGAAGGGCCGCGGCATCAACACCGGCTTGCGCGGCAAACTGGTGGCCAGCAGCCCGGGCGGGCGCTTGGCCTTGCACGGCAGCATCCGCACCGATGGCGGCCAGTTTGCCGCCTACGGCCAGAAGCTGGAGATCCGGCGCGGCGAGTTCGATTTCAATGGCGCGCCCGATGCCGCGCGCATCGATGTGCTGGCGGTGCGGCCCAACCTGGAGGTGCTCGTCGGCGTCTCCGTCAGCGGCCCGGCGCTGGCGCCGCGGGTGCGGCTGTTCAGCGAACCCAGCATGCCCGATTACGACAAGCTCTCGTGGCTGATGTTGGGCCGCGCGCCCGACGGCCTGGGCCGCACCGATACCGCGCTGCTGCAGCGCGCGGCGATGGCGGCGCTGTCCGGCAATGGTGAGGGCGCCACCGACAAGGTGGTCAACGCCATCGGCCTGACCGACTTTGGCGTCAGCCAGACCGACGGCGACTCACGCGACACCGTGATCACGCTGGGCAAGCAGTTGTCCGAACGCTGGTATGTGGGCTATGAGCGCAGCGTCAATACCGCCACCGGCACCTGGCAGCTGATATACCGCGTTGCCAGCCGCTTCACGCTGCGTGCGCAATCGGGCACTGACAACGCGTTAGACGTGATCTGGACGTGGCGCTGGTGAAGCCGGGCCTGCCGGGCCTGGACAGGCTCTGGATCTGACGGGGCCGCATGCGAGAATCCTGCCCGCGTGCCGCCGTAGTTCAATGGATAGAACGAGCGCCTCCTAAGCGCTAGATACAGGTTCGATTCCTGTCGGAGGCACCATCCCCTGCCGCAGAACAGCCCAGGCCTTTTTACGGCCGGTGCGCGTCAGTAGCCAGCAGTGTCGCTCGCAGCGGACTTGCCGGATCTGGGCTCGGTGTCGCCCGGGTTGCCGGTGTCGGTGACGCGGCGCTGGGCGATGAGTTGCTTGTCAAGCATGCGGCTGATCACCACAGCCTCCTCGTGCAGCGAAAAGAATATCGGGTACAGCGAGCGCACCTCGGAGGTTCGCGCCGGCTGGCCGCCGTATTCGCCAATCTGCTGCATCACGTACGCGAAGCTCACGCCCAGCAGCACCGCCGGTGCGTTGACGCTGGCGTTGTGGCGCTGACCGGTCAGAGAATTGAAACCCAGCATGCGCTCGTAATAGCGCGCGTGCCGCGGGTTTACCTCGATCAGCAGCATGTCGTGGCCACGGAGGCGATGCGCCACGATGTAGGCCACGTGGAACAGTGCCGCCAGCACCCGCTTGGTGCCGAGTTCAGGATCGACCGCCAGCTTGGTGAACTCGCAGACACGGTGGCCATCGCGGCGCAACTGCGCCACTTCGGCACCGAAAGTGTCGTCAGCGCTAAGGCGATCAGGGCCGTCGAAAGCGACCGTGATCGTGCCGATCGTGGCCAGGCCTTCGACCGCGCTCAGGGTGAACTTGTGAACCGACTGGTCGGTAGGCAGGTTGACCTGTTTATAGCCACGCCAGCCGTAGCGATCCTTGAGCAGGCTGTTGATCTGGCTACGTCGATCCTCTGTCTCGGCGGGCTTGATCTTGAACTGGCGCTGGCCGGCTGGCCCGTCGGGCAACAGATCGATGCGGGGATCTTGCACCAGAACCCGCCCGCTCATCGCCCGCCCCAGCACTGAAGCGGCAAACAGGGTGCTCAAACTCATCGCGGCTTCCTTGCATCAGTCATCTGCAACTCCCCAACGTCAAAGGGCTTGGGCGGCGAAGCAGTCGATTCCCTGCTCGTCTGAGCTGGCATCTGTGTGCGTCTGGCTCGCCGCATTCTCGGTTCGATTTTTACGCCAGCTTGGCGGCAACGGCAAGCACCCCCCGAACTAAGGGGGGTAAATGCATCGAATATGCACGCTGGTGCAGCGCGCGCGGCCATCTGGGAGCGTCTGGGATCGGGTCGGTATGCCTGCAGGCCACTGTGGCGCAGCTGACATGGCTGCTTTGCGGCTCATTCGCAGCAGGTGGGCTGGATGCACAGACCGCCTTTTTCTGATTGGCGCTCAGTAGCGCCCGTTCATGCCGGCCAGGCGCAAGAACCAGTAGGCCGCCCAGGCCACGAAGCCTCGACGCAACACGACCAGCCATCCAGCGCCCAAGGGCGGGCGCAGGATTTCGTCGGCAACAAGCAAGCCGGACTCGATGCGCAGTGCCAGCTCAGCGGTGAACGCGGTGTCGCGCACGATGACGTTGGCCTCTAGGTTGAGCAGCAGCGACAGCGGGTCAATGTTGCTGCTGCCCACGGTAGACCAGTCGCCGTCGACCACCGCCACCTTGGCATGCAGGAAGGCCGGCATGTACTCGTAGACGCGCACACCGCTGCTCAGCAACTCGTCATAGAGCACGCGCGCGGCCAGTGCGGCAAAGCGGTAGTCGGCCTTGCCCTGCAGCAGCAGGCGCACCTTTACGCCGCGCTGGGCGGCGCGACGCAGCGCCCGGCGGAAGGCGCGACCGGGATAGAAGTAGGGGCAGACGATCTCGACATGGCTGCTGGCCTGACTGATGGCACCGATGTAGGCGCGTTCAATCGCTCGCCGCCGGCGCAGGTTGTCACGCACCAGAAAGGCCACCCGCACCGGCTCTAGCGGCGCGGGCGCGGGCGATTCGCGGCCAGGCTGTACGCGCAGTCGCGACAGCACACGGCGCGCGCGCGCCAGCGGCTCAGCGCTTTGGGCGAGCAAGCGCAACTCATCGCGCCAGTCGGCGCCCAGCGAGGCGCGGCTCCACATCGCCTTCGCCGCTTGCTCCATGTCGGCCACTACCGGGCCTTGCAGCCGCACTGCAAAGTCCAGCCGTGGCGCTTCCGACCAGCCGTGGTTCAGGTCATTGCGGTCGTCAATCATGTTGATGCCGCCGATGAAGCCGTGTTCACTGTCGACCACACACAGCTTTTGGTGCAGGCGACGCAACTGACCGGGTTGCAGCAGCCGCCACCAGCGGTCCAGCGGGCGGAAAACAGCCAGATTTACGCCGGCCTCTTCCAGCCACTGCCGCAGCACCGGCAGCGTGGCATTGCTGCCAAAGCCGTCGACCACCACACCGACCCAGACACCGCGCCGCGCCGCCGCCGCCAGCGCCTGTGCAACGCCTTGGGCTGCGGCATCGTCGTGGAAGATGTAGGTGGCCAGCCAGACTTGGTGGCGGGCCGCAGCGATGGCCTCGCACATCGCCGGAAACAGCTCGTCGCCACCGGCCAGCAAGCCGACCTGGTTGCCGCCGCGAAACAGCGGCAGCTCGGGCTGCAGGTCGGAGTCGTCGACGGGCGGCGGCGGCATCGGCAGGCGGGCTGACGGTCGGCTGAGGCGGTTGGTGTGACGGCTGGGCTGTGCGCCGTCAGTCCAGCTGCAATTCCACCAACAGCGGCAGGTGATCCGACATGCGGGCCCAGCCGCTGGAGCGCGGCACGCTGGCCGACAAGCAGTGCAGGCGGCGGGTATAGACGCGATCCATCGCAAACAAGGGCACGGCCGACGGAAACGTGCGCTGCGCCCGCTCGGTGCCGGCCGACGCACGCTGCAGGCCGATGTCGCGCATCGGGCCGTCAAGTTTGCCGCCCCAGTCATTGAAATCACCGGCCACCACCAGCGGCACGCCGGGCGGTACCTCGGCATCGATGAAAGCCGCCAGGCGTTCAACCTGGCGCACGCGGCTGGCGTGGATCAGGCCGAAATGTGCCACCACTGCATGCACCTCCACGCCTTGCCAGACCACCGGCACATGCAGCAGACCACGCTGCTCGAAGCGGTGGTCACTGACATCGTGGTGGCCGATGTCGCCGATCGGCCAGCGCGACAGCAATGCATTGCCATGTTCGCCATGGCGGGTGGTGGCATTGGTGCGGTAGGCCACGTCGTAGCCGTCGGGCGCCAGGAAATCGGCCTGGCCGCCATCGGGCCAGCCCAGCAGCGTGCGCTCGAAACGCAGCGCTTCGCGCACGTGGAACAGCCGCACCTCCTGCAGGCAGACCAGGTCAGCGTCCAGCGCCTCGATGCCCAGCCCCAGGTTGTGGATCTCCAGCCGCTTGCGCGGACCCAACCCGCGCACGCCCTTGTGGATGTTGTAGGTGGCCACACGCAGCACCTGGCCCGACTGCAGGGTGGATTGCGGGCCCAGCGCCGACAGCCGCGACGCGCTGAAGTGCGGTCCGCGCGTGGTCATGGCTGTACCGCCGCGAAGCCTGGCAGTTGCAGCATCGCCTCGGCATTGCTGGGCGAAAAGCAGCGATCAGCGGCCTCGCGCCAGGGCAGCCAGGCGTGCTGCAAATGCTCACGCGGCGACAGTGTTATGGCAGTGCCGGCCGGCACGCACAGGCCAAACACTTGCTCGGTGTTGTGGCTCACGCCCGGCGCATAGCGGTGGCGCCAGACCGGGTAGATCTCGTAGACGTTCTCCAGCCCCCAGTCGCGCAGCGCCGCCAGCGGCACCTCGGGCGAGCCGATGACGATGCCGGTTTCCTCGGCCACCTCGCGCACGCAGGTATCAAACGGCGAGGCATCGCCGGCGTCCTGACTGCCGGTCACGCTCTGCCAGAAACCGGGCTGGTCGGCACGCTCGATCAGCAGCACCTTCAGCGCCGACGTGTGGATCACCACCAGCACGCTGCGCGGGATCTTGAAAGGCCGTTGCGCATTGCCGCTCATCTCGACGCATCGCCCTTCATCGCTGTTCGTCGCCGTTCGCGGCGCTGGCGCACCGCCCGCGCCAGGCCTTGCAGCAGCGGCACGGTGTCGTCCCAGCCGATGCAGGCATCGGTGATCGATACGCCGGCCTGCAGGGCCAGGCCCGGCTGCAGGTCCTGCCGGCCTTCGTGCAGATGGCTCTCGACCATCACGCCGATGATGCGCGCTTCGCCGCCGGCAACCTGATGCGCGACATCGGCCGCAACATCGATCTGGCGCCGATGCTGCTTGGCCGAGTTGGCATGCGAGCAATCGACCATCACCTGCTCACGCTGGCCAGCCTTGGCCAGCACGGTGCAGGCGGCCGCAACCTGCGCCGCGTCGTAATTGGGCTGTTTGCCGCCGCGCAGGATGACATGGCCATCGGCATTGCCGCGGGTCTCGAAGATCGCCGCCACGCCCATCTTGGTCATGCCCATGAAGGAGTGCGGCGCGCCCGCCGAGACGATGGCATCGGCAGCGATCTGCACGCCGCCATCGGTGCCGTTCTTGAAGCCCACCGGGCAGCTCAGCCCCGAGGCCAGCTGGCGGTGGCTCTGGCTCTCGGTGGTGCGCGCGCCGATCGCACCCCAGGCGATGAGGTCGCTGACGTACTGCGGGCTCAGCAGGTCAAGAAACTCGGTGCCCGCCGGCAGGCCCAGCGCGTTGATCTCCAGCAGCAGCGCACGCGCCTGGCGCAGGCCCTGGTTGATGTGAAAACTGCCGTCCAGCCGCGGATCGTTGATGTAGCCCTTCCAACCCACGGTGGTGCGGGGTTTCTCGAAATACACCCGCATCACCACGATCAACTCACCGGAGAGTGCATCGGCCTGGGCCTTGAGCCGGTGCGCGTACTGCATCGCCTGCGCATGGTCGTGGATCGAGCAGGGGCCGACCACCACCACCAGCCGGTCGTCGCTGCCGCGCAGCACCGCGCCGATGGCGCTGCGCGTGTGCTCGACCACGGCCTCGATCTGCGGCGTGACGGGCAGTTCCTCGAGCAGCACCGCCGGCGAGACCAGCGCGCGCACGGCGGCGATACGGGTGTCGTCGATGCGGGTGGTGTCAAGCGTGGCGGCGGTGGCCGGAAAGACGCGGCCGGTCTCACGGTCGTGACGGGGGTCGTCCAGATCGTTGTTCATCACTGGGGCTCCAAAAGCAGGCGTGGCCCCGGCACGGCGGGTGCACGGGGCCACGGGGATGATGTCACAGGCTGGGCACGGCGCGGCCGCGGCCACGGCCACGGCCAATGCTGGCTGCATCAGGCGGTCGCGCCGCCGGTATTGCGCAAACGGATGTGCAGTTCGCGCAGTTGCTTCTCGTCAACCAGGCTGGGCGCGCCGGTCAGCAGGCACTGGGCGCGCTGGGTCTTGGGGAAGGCGATGACGTCGCGGATCGACTCCGACTTGGTCATCAACGTGGCGATGCGGTCCAGTCCGAAGGCCAGGCCGCCGTGCGGCGGCGCGCCGTACTGCAGCGCGTCGAGCAGGAAGCCAAACTTGGTCTGCTGCTCCTCGGGCGTGATGTTGAGCGCCGAGAACACCTTTGTCTGCACCTCGGCGCGGTGGATACGCACCGAGCCGCCGCCGATCTCCCAGCCGTTGAGCACCATGTCATAGGCCTTGGCGATGCAGGCACCGGGGTCGGTATCCATCAGGTTCTCGTGGCCGTCCTTGGGCGCGGTGAACGGGTGGTGCACCGCGTTCCAGCGGCCGCTCTCCTCATCTTGCTCAAACATCGGAAAGTCGACCACCCAAAGCGGCGCCCACTTGTCCTCGAACAAGCCGTGCTTGCCACCAAACTCGCTGTGGCCGATCTTCACGCGCAGCGCGCCCAGCGCGTCGTTGACCACCTTGGCCTTGTCGGCGCCGAAGAAGATCAGATCGCCGTTGCAGGCACCGGTGCGGGCCAGGATCTTGGCCACCGCAGCGTCGTGCAGGTTCTTCACCACCGGGCTCTGCAGGCCGTCGCGGCCCTTGCCGGCGTCGTTGACCTTGATCCAGGCCAGGCCCTTGGCGCCGTAGATCTTGACGAACTCGGTGTAGGCATCGATCTCGCCGCGGCTCATTTCGGCGCCGCCGGGAATGCGCAGCGCCACCACGCGGCCGCCCGGGGTGGTGGCCGGGCCGGAGAAGACCTTGAAATCGACGTCGCGCATCACCTCGGTCATTTCGGTGAACTGCAGCCTGACGCGCAAGTCAGGCTTGTCGGAGCCGTACTTGTGCATCGCCTCGGCATAGGTCATCTCGGCATAGACCGGCAGCTCCACGCCCAGCGTCTTGCGGAACACGGTGCGGATCATCGCCTCGGTGATGGCGCGGATTTCGGCCTCGTCCAGGAACGAGGTCTCGATATCGATCTGCGTGAACTCGGGCTGGCGGTCGGCGCGCAGGTCTTCGTCGCGGAAGCACTTGACGATCTGGTAGTAGCGGTCGAAGCCGGCCACCATCAGCAACTGCTTGAAGAGTTGCGGGCTCTGCGGCAGCGCGAAGAAGGTGCCGTCGTGCACGCGGCTGGGCACCAGGTAGTCGCGCGCGCCCTCGGGCGTGCTCTTGGTCAGCATCGGCGTCTCGATGTCGATGAAGCCCTGCTCGTCGAGGAACTTGCGCACCTCGATGGCGACCTTGTAGCGCAGGCGCAGGTTCTTCTGCATCTGCGGGCGGCGCAGGTCCAGCACGCGGTGCGTCAGGCGCACGGTCTCCGACAGGTTGTCGTCGTCGAGCTGGAACGGCGGGGTGACACTGGGGTTCAGCACCTCCAGCTCATGGCACAGCAGCTCGACCTTGCCGCTGGTCAGCCCGGTGTTCTCGGTGCCGGCCGGGCGCGCACGCACCTTGCCGACGACCTTCAGGCAGAACTCGTTGCGCACGCCCTCGGCGGTGCTGAACATCTCGGCACGGTCGGGGTCGCAGACCACCTGCACCAGGCCTTCGCGGTCGCGCAGGTCGATGAAGATGATGCCGCCATGGTCGCGGCGGCGGTGGGCCCAGCCCATCAGGGTGACGGTCTGGTCCAGCAGCGTTTCGCTGACCAAGCCGCAGTAGGTCGTTCTCATGTC
>JBBQJN010000039.1:0-18256 GCA_038325945.1 Burkholderiales bacterium
CTACTTTGTGCTCTCGGCGGCAGCGGGCCTGTTTGTCTCGCCGGCGCAGGGGCCGGTGCTGGCCAACTACGGCCTCGACACGCTGCGCTTCGTCAAGCCGGTGGGCATCGGCGACACCATCCAGGCGCGCCTGACCTGCAAGCGCAAGATCGACAAGCCCGCGCGCAAGGACCAGCCGCCGCAGGGCGTGGTGGCCTGGGACGTGCAGGTCACTAACCAGGATGGCGAATTGGTCGCCAGCTACGACATCCTGACGCTGGTGCTCAAGCGTCCGCTTGAAGCCCAACCCGGCTGAGCCGCGCCCATGCCTTGTTATGCGATCGACGGCCTCGGGCCGGTGGTGCACCCGAGTGCCTATGTGCACCCGACGGCCGTGCTGATCGGCGACGTGATCGTCGGCGCCAACTGTTATGTCGGCCCCTGCGCCAGCCTGCGCGGCGATTTTGGTCGCATCGAACTGCAGACCGGCGCAAATGTGCAGGACAGCTGCGTTGTGCACAGCTTTCCCGGCGCCGATGTGGTGATTGAGCAGAACGGCCACATCGGCCACGGCGCCGTGTTGCATGGCTGCGTGGTGCAGCGCGATGCGCTGGTGGGCATGAATGCGGTGGTGATGGACGGCGCCGAGGTCGGTGCGCAAGCCATCGTCGCCGCCTGTGCCTTTGTGCCGGCCGGCATGAAGATCGCGCCGCGTTCGCTGGTGGTCGGCGCGCCGGCCAGGATGCTGCGCACCCTCAGCGACGACGAGGTTCTGCGCAAGCGTGAGGGTACGCTGACCTACCAGGCGCTGACGCTCCGTTGCCTGCAGACCCTGCAGGAGGTGGCCGCGCTGCCACACGCCGAAGCCGACCGTCAACGTTTGAGCGTGCCCGTGGTGCGGTCGCTGACCACCGGCGGGCAGGCTGCGGCCGTTCAACCCTGACCGGCCCTGACCCGGCACACTGCCTCAAGCGCATGGCCGTCCGGATCCAGCACAAAGGCGGCGAAGTAGTCGGGCCCGTAATGCGCCCGCAGCCCCGGGCCGCCGTTGTCCCGCCCGCCCGCCACCAGCGCCGCAGCATGAAAGGCAGCGACCGCGGCCTGCGACGGCGCGGCAAACGCCAGGTGGAAGCCCCGGATCACCACCGCCCCGGCACCGTCAACCTGGCTGAGCGCCAGCTTGTCACCGCCGCCGGGCAGGCCGTAGCCCACCGCCTGGCCCGGCTCACCCGGGCGCAGGTCGGACCAGACCCGCACGATGCCCAGCGGTGCCAGCGCGCTGTCGTAGAAGACGACAGCGCGCGCCAGATCCGCAACCCCGAGCGACAGGTGATGCAGCATCGCTGGCCGTTAGCGCGCGCCGAGCGACTTGGCCCTGGCACTACTCAGAACTCGATCGCGTCGGCGATGGCCTTGATGCCGGCGCGCGCGCAGGCGTCATCGGCCTCGCCGCCCGGTGCGCCCGAGATGCCGATGGCGCCAAAGACGCTGCCACCGGCCTCGATCACCACACCGCCGCCCACCGCCAGCATGCGCGGCGTCGAGCGGATGCCGCTCATCGCCTTGCCGGCCTGGGTTTCAGCGGCAAGGTCCAGCGTCGAAGTGCGGAAGCTGGCGGCCGTCCAGGCCTTGTCTACCGCCACATCCACGGTGTGGGCGCCGGCAAAACGGTCGCGCAGAAAGACCTGGGTCACGCCTGATCGGTCAACCACCGCCACGCCGACCTGGTAGCCCTGCTGGCGGCAACTCTCCAATGCCGCCCGCGCCGCTGTGAGCGCGGTTTCTGGGGTCAGGGTCTTGGTCAAGAAGCTCGCATTCTGGGCCAGCGCCAAGCCGGCCAAGGGCAGCAGCGCGGCCGCGAACAAAGAGGTCAAACGCATGGGGACATCCTTTCTGTACAGGTGACGGAGCAAGGGTGCAGGCGCGGCGCGAAGCCAGCGGCCAACTCGCCCGGTCACAATGTACGCCGGCTACTCGCCAGGCGTCTTGATCCGCCGCAGAGGGCTGGCAGTGCAGCGCCGTTGGGGCCGACGGAGCCGCCGGCCAACACCGGATTACCGCACATCAACTGCAAAACGCCGCGCTTCAGGGCCGCAGTGCGTCCGGCCCGGCGGCCGCAGCGCTGCCCGGCGACAGCAACTTGGCGACCAGTCGATTGTCATGACACTCGCCCTCGAAAACAAAACTTGTCAGCCCGAAATCCTGGTAGCCAAGCGCTTGGTAGAAGGCCCGCGCGCGTTGGTTGTGCACCCAAGGTGTGAGCCACAGCACGGTGGCGCCATGCTGCGCCGCCAGCGTCTCGGCGGCCGCCAGCAGGCGCGAGCCGATGTGCTGGCCGGTGAAGGGTTCTTGCACATACAGGCGCAGCAGCTCGGCCTGTACGCCGGGTGGTGCAAGCGCATGGCGCTCGCCCAAAGTGATCTGCGCAAAGCCCACCAGATGGCCCAGCCGCTCGGCGACCCACAGACGCACCCGGCCGTCTCCCAGCGCGGTGCTGAAGGCCACCGCCGAGTAGCTGGACAGCACTTCACGCGCCAGACTGGGCCGAATGCCCTCGGTGGCGTAGGTGTCCAGAAACACCTGCATCGCCAGCACCGACAGGCACAGCACGTCATCGGGCCGCGCCGGCCGCAGCAGGATCGGTGGGCTGTCGGGGGCTGCATTCATGGGCTTGCCTTCGGGCTTCGTCATCGGGTTTTCGCGCTTGGGGCGACGCGGCGGGCTCATGGCGGCGCAGTGCGAGGTGGCGGGTGCGGGTGCGGGTGCGGGTTCTCTTTCTTGAAACCGGCCGCGCCCTCAGGGCAGCAAATCAATCGAGAAGCGCCGCAGCCACAGCGCGAACAACAGGAAACCCACTACCGCCATCACCGCACTGAGCAGCAGCGCCAGCCAGAAGTTCATCCTGTTCAGCAGCCAGGGAAAGACCAAGAACATCGGCAGCGTGGGCAGCACGTACCAGAAGGTATAGCGGGCGTGGTTGGCGATCTTGGCTGCGGGCTGCTGTTCAAGATACAGCCAGATCAGCGTCAGCACGGTAACCACCGGCAACGCGGCGATCAGCCCGCCCAGCCTGTCGTTGCGGCGCGCAATCTCGCTGATGAGCACCACCAGTGCTGCGGTGATCAGGTACTTCGCTGCAAGCCAGAACAATGGGATTCCTTGTGCAAGCTGCTTGTTGCCACGCCCGCCTTGAGCCGCACGGTGCGCCCATCGGCTGGCATTTTGCACCGCAGCGCCAGGCCGCTTCGTGTTGGGCTGGTCGGGCCGGCAAGGCAGCCTGGGCACCACAGGCCGGCGCCAGGTCAATCGATGAATTTCCAGCTGACCGCGCCGTCAAAGCGCCTGACGTCAATGCGCTCAAGCAAGGCGGGGTCGAAGTTGTGCAGATTGACGCCATGCTGGCCGGTGGGCTCATCACCCAGCGGCTCCCAGTGCGTGGCGCAGCCGCAGGTCTTGCAGCGCAGCGTGCGCAAGGTCTTGTCGCCATGGATGTAGGCTTGTGTGTGCTGCGGATGGCCCTCGATCAGCACCGTGCCCAGGTCGAAGTAGGCGTAAACCGCGCCCAACCGGCGGCAGATCGAGCAATTGCAACGCGTGGCCTTCAGCGGCTGGTGCGGCAAAGTGAGCTTGACGGCGCCGCAATGGCAGCTGCCCTGTAGCAGGCCTTCGATGGAGGGTTCAGTGCTCATGGTGGTTATTGGTGTGGCTGCAGCGGCTGGGCGGCGCGGGGCCGGGTCGGGAAGAAGGGCAAGAAGGGCAAGACATCATGCGACTGTCAGGCCGATCGGCCAAGGGCGCACGGGTTCAATCGTGCACGGGCCCTATGGCTAAGGCTAAGCGCCGATCTCAAGAAACAGCCGTTCAGCGGTTTCGTGAGCGATCTTGAAGCCATGCCGAAAGTACAGCTGCTGTGCAAGTGCATTGACGCGCAAAACCTGCAAGCGAAGTGGCTTGTTCTGCGCGGCGGCGGCCTGCATGAACTGCTTGAGCAGCGCTGACCCGATGCCCCTGTTTCGGCTGTCACGGCGCAGGTACAGCTTGACCAGCCAGGTGTAGCTGGCGAAGTCTTCGATCGCCACGAACCCCACCTCAACGCCGTCGACCACGATGATCTGATGCGTCTGAGGCGTGAAATTGCGCAGGTGCTTTTCGCGCTGCTCGTCCTCGTCCCAATGCCCCCAGGTGGCCTCGACATACGCTCGCATCGCCTCCTCGGTGATGGCATAGGTCAACGCCAGATCATCGAGCGTTGCGCTGCGCAGCTTCAGTGGGTGCATCGGGTAGGCCCAGGTCTTGATCTCGATCTTGGCGCAGGTTCTTGCAACCGGCCGAGGCCGCCAGCTTACCGGCTTGCCAGCCCTGCCGGTCAAGCCCGTCAATCCACAAGTTCAAGCTCTTCGTCGCCGAGGCGGTAAGGCTTGCCCGTACTGCGCCAACCGAGATGGCGGTAGAAGCCGTAAGACCGAACGCTGGGATCAGCAGAACAGCCCAGAAAAAAGCGCTGATGCCCCAGGCCGCGCAGCTGCTTGACGACAAGATCGAGCAGCCGTCGGCCGAGGCCCAAGCCCTCGTAGTCGGGAAGCAGCGCAAGCACGACAAGCTCGCCCGAGCGCGCATCGCCAAAGCAGTAGCCGACCAACTTGGCGCCATCGCGACAAACGTAGCCCGGCAGCACACCCGACTCAATGTCAGCGCGCCAGTTCTCGACCGTCACGCCCAACTCGCGCAGCCGGGCCTCAGATACGGCGTTTTCCCTTGTTTGCCCGCGCAAACGTACACACTCAACCGTGTCGCTTGCGATAGCCGGCACTGTGTGCAGGTACACGGGCCAAGTGGCGGTTGAATTTGTCACGGGGTATTGTCAGCTCATGCCAAGGTCAAGAGCACCAGGCCAAGGGCTGGTCAGCATGGATTGCGTGAAGAGACTGGAACAGTCTCGCCCTGAGCCGTTGTTGGCCGCGCCGGTGCGCCGCGACACAGCCGAGTCAAGCACCGTCTTGCGGCAGCCGAAGCTGCATGAACACACTGTGCGGGTTTTCTTTGTAATCCGAAAACGGGCCGCCGTATTGAAACCCCGCGCTCTTGTACAAGTTTCGTGCGACGCCAAAGGCGGGGTGCGTGCCGGTTTCCAGGCTGAGCAAGTTGTAACTTCGCTGCCTGGCCGTCTCGATGATGCGATGCAGTATCGACTTGCCGGCACCACGCCGCCGAAGTTTGGCCGGCGTTCGCATCGACTTGATTTCTCCGTGGTCAGGCGACAAGGCCTTCAACGCGCCGCAGGCCAGCAGAAGATCGTCGTCCCAGGCAGTCCAGAACGTGATGTCGGGCGACTTCAACTTTGACAAATCCAGCGCAAACACATGCTCGGGCGGGCTCAACGCATACATGTGGGCCAAGTGCTCGTGCAGCAGCTCGCGCACCGCAGGGCGGGAGAGATCGTCGACTTCGATTTGCATGGTGCAGTATTGATCGGGCGAGCTGTCAGACCGCGCCTGAAACCATCAGAATATCCACAGCAGCTTCCTTTTGAGAGATCTCACTTTTACAAGCTTTCCTAGCACCAACAGTTGTATCAGATAATCTACGCGCGCTTCATCAAATTTAAAACTAGCCACTGCGGGCGGCGAATCAGAGTTAATTCTCTGGCTTATCACGTAACGGCCTTTTTGGATGTCCCAGCCAAGCCAAAAATTGTTGCTTCTCTTGTTATTGAGTTTTGGCCAAGTGTAGCGGATAGCTCTGCCGGACAGTGCCAGTGCAGCGCCATTCGATGCGGTGAGTGAGCAGCACACCCACTGAGGATCACTTGACGTGGGGGGACTCTCCGCTCTCTGCAGTTGGAGTTCCGGTGGGAGTGCGGTGTTCGCACGCTCCAGCTTCTTCCAAAGATTTTGGAGCGCAATTTCAGAAGGTTCCGTCGGCAAATCAATTTTGCGCTGATCGAGCGCTTGAGTTGATCTTCGTTTAAGTTCTTTCTCGATCCAAGACATAGTATAATCACCAAGTCGTAGTTTCTAGGAGCCTGCCGGGCTTGGGGCGTCGATAGCGAGAATCGGCCCCAGCGGGGGCGTAATCGTTTAGTCCGCCACCCACAGTGCCGCTCTTTCAGCTGTCTGAGGGTGGCGGACTAAACGATTACGCTCCTAGTCGGGAAGTGCAAACTTTCATCAGCCCCCTCGGGAGGGCAAGGCGTATGCCCATTATTGCGACCGGTATCGATTTGGCCAAGAGTGTATTTGCTGTTCACGGGGTCAGTCAGCGGGGGGGCGGTGCAGCTGCGCCCGGCAGCATGCATCTGGTGGCCACCACCCGGACCACCCGGACCGCGCGGCACGCCTTGAGTCCGCGGCTGTCCGCGCCGAGACTCGGCACCCGCCACCCCGCTAACCAGGAGCCTGTCGGGCTTGGGGAGCGTCGGCTGCGAATCGACCGCAACGGTCCATTTCTCACCGTCTTTTTGCCCCATAGCTGGGCTATAAGGCTGCGAATCCGGCAAGAACTGTCCTTGCTGGGGCCGATTCTCGCTTTTCGACGCCCCAAACCCGACAGGCTCCTAGGATGCATGCTCTCCCACCACAAAGCGAGCCCCCTATGACCACTCCAACCACCACCCCCGCCGCCGTCCTGATCGAACGCCTGCCCAACCATGTCGCCCTGGTCACCCTCAACCGGCCCGAGGCGCGCAATGCCGTCAATGGCGAGGTGGCGCGTGGGCTGGAGGCCGCCATCGACGAGACCGAGGCCGATGCCGATATCTGGGTGGTGATCCTCACCGGCAGCGGCAGCGATGCCTTCAGCGCCGGCGCTGACCTGAAGGCGGTGTCGGGCGGCCGCGGCAATGAGTTGCGCACCGGGCGCGGCGGTTTTGCCGGCTTTGTGCATGCCCCGCGCAGCAAGCCCTGGATCGCCGCCGTCAACGGCCCGGCGCTGGCCGGCGGCTGCGAGATTGCGTTGGCCTGTGACTTGCGGGTGGCGGTGCCCAACGCGCGCTTCGGCCTGCCTGAGGTCAAGCGCGGGCTGGTGGCCTCGGCCGGCGGCCTGTACCGGCTGCCGCGTGCGCTGCCGCAGGCGGTGGCGCTGGAGATGATCCTCAGCGGCGACCCGATTCCCGCCGAGCGTGCGCTGGCATTGGGCATGATCAATGCGCTGGCCGAACCGGCCGATCTGCTGGCCGCCGCGCGCGCGCTGGCTGCCCGCATCACGGTGAACGCACCCGTGGCCGTGCGCCAGAGCTTGGGCGTGGCCCGCCAGGCACAAGACGGCACCGATGCCGAGCTGCGCGCGCTGTCCGCCCAGGCCCAGCAAGCGGTGATGGCCAGCGAGGATTACAAGGAAGGCCCGTTGGCCTTTATCGAAAAACGCGCGCCGCGCTGGACCGGCCGATGAGTGTTGCCGGCCGCGCCATGCCGGCCGACGAGCGCACCCCCGTGCTGGTGGGCTGCGGCCAGATCACCCAGCGCGAGGCCGACCCCCGCGCAGCGCTGGCGCCGCTGGACCTGATGGCCGCCGCCGCCCGGCTGGCGGCTGACGACAGCGGCGCCGGCCCGGCGCTGCTGCAGGCGCTCGACAGCGTGGTGGTGATCCGGCTGTTTGCCGACACCAGCCACCGCTTTACCTGCCCGTTTGGCAGCTACGCCAACCCGCCGCTGTCGCTGGCCCGGCGGCTGGGCGCCGGCCAGGCGCGGCAGCTGGTCTACACCCATGCCGGCGGCAACATGCCGCAGTGGTGCATCAACCGGCTGAGCGAGGCGGTGACGCGCGGCGAGATCGGCGTGGCGCTGGTGGTGGGCGCCGAGGCGCTGGCCACACAAAAGGCTGCGCAACGTGGCGGCATCGCGCTGGATTGGGCTGAGGATCCGGGCGGCCATTTCGAGCCCTGGGGCGTGGCCCGACGCGGCTGGTCAGACGTGGAAGACCGCCATGGCGCACGCGCCGCGATCACTTTCTACCCGCTGTTTGAGCATGCCATCCGCGGCGCGCTGGGCCGCGGCCTGGCCGAGCATCAGGCGGCGCTGGGCACGCTGCTGGCGCGCTTCGCGGCGGTGGCCGCTACCAACCCGCTGGCCGACCGGCATGCCGGCTACAGCGCAGTGCAGATCGCCACGCCGGCGCCGGGCAATCCGATCATCACGCATCCCTACACCCGGCTGATGAGCGCCAATGCCTTCATCGACCAAGGCGCCGCGCTGATCCTCACTAGCGTGGCGCGCGCCAAGCAACTGGGCATCGCACAAGACCGCTGGATCTACCTGCATGGCTGCGCCGATGGCCATGAGCACTGGACGATCAGCGAGCGGCGCGATTACCACTCGGCGCCGGCCATGCAGCGGGTGTTCGAGCAGACCTTCGCGATGGCCGGCCTGCAACTGGCCGAGATCGATGCCTTCGACATCTACAGCTGCTTTGCCTCTGCCGTGCAGGTGGCCTGCGATGCACTGGGCCTGGCGCAAGATGATGCGCGCGGCCTCACTGTGACTGGCGGCCTGCCGTACTTTGGCGGCCCCGGCAACAACTACGTGACGCATTCGATCGCCGAGATGATGCAACGCCTGCGCGCGCGGCCCGGCCAGCGCGGCCTGGTCACCGCCAATGGCAACTACCTGACCAAGCATTCGGCTGGCATCTACAGCACGGCCGCGCCCGAGCGGCCGTTTGCGCCGCAAGACCCGGCCGTGCTGCAGGCTGAGGTTGACCGCATCCCCAAGCCGCCCTTCACCGATCTGGCCGAAGGCAGCGCCGAGGTGGAAACCTATACCGTGATGCACGACGGCAAGGGGCCGTCGGCGGCGCTGGTGATCGGCCGGCTCGACGACGGCAGCCGCTTCATCGCCAACACGCCGCCCGATGCAGCGCTGTGGGCCGAGATGGAAACCGAGGATTTTCTCGGCCGGCGCGGCCGCGTCAGCCATGACGGCGAGCGCAACTGCTTCACGCCCGGCTGATCAAGTGATCAGGTAATCAGGTGATGGGCGCCGGGTTGAACAGCATCAGCGCGTTGTGCAGCTGCCAGTTCGGTAGGTTGGAGTGAACAGAGCGAACTCCAACGGCATTCCACATTCACGGTGGCACGTTATGGCATGACCAGACCCCTGCACACAAATGTTGGAGTTGCCACTCCAACCTACCGGGCTCCAACCTACCGGGCTCTCAAAGTGGGTCATCACGGCGGCGGGCCTCAGCACGCTTGGCCAAGGATCGACGATCCGGCCTGCGATGCTTGACCCGGCCAAGACGCCGCCGCCGGGCCGGCTGCGCTGATGCCCTCGCGCCGACTCAAGGCCGGCCCGCGCCTGGCGCAAGGCAGCAGCGGTGCCGTCGCCGCGCAGGCCCAGCGCTCAGATCTTGTTCAGCGCCCGCAAGATCTTCTCGGGCGTGATCGGCTGCGAGGCCACGCTGGCTTTCAGCGGCGCCAGCGCGTCGTTGATGGCGTTCATCACCGCCGCTGGCGCGCCGGCCGTGCCGGCCTCGCCGGCCCCTTTGGCGCCGAGCTGCGAGCTTTGGGTGGCGGTCTGCACATGGGCCACCACGATGTCGGGCATCTCGCCGGCCATCGGCACCAGGTAGTCGGCCATGCTGCCGTTGATCATCGAGCCACTTTCGTCGTACAGGCATTCCTCGAACAGCGTGCGGCATCTGGGGCTCGACGCTGGACTGGCTGGAGCGCGCGGCGCTGCGCAAGGACGCCCCGTGAGTGCGCAAACGCCCATCCTGTCGGTGCACGGCGTCGGCAAACGCTTCGGCGCCTTTGTGGCCCTGAACGACGTGACAGTGGCTTTTCCCGCCGGCCAGCTCACCGCCATCATCGGCCCCAACGGCGCCGGCAAGAGCACCTTCTTCAACCTCATCAGCGGCGCGTTTGCGCCCAGCAGCGGCCGGGTGGTGTTCGAAGGCCGCGACATCACCGGCCTGGCCCAACACCAGTACGCGCGCATGCGCCTACATCATCGACCAGGGCGCCATCGTGCACAGCGGCTCGGCCCAGGCGCTGCTTGCCGACCGCGAGATCGAGGAGCGTTATTGCGCGGTCTGAGGACGCCGTGGCTGATGGGGTGGCTTCAGCGGCTTCAGCAGCGTCAACTGCATCAGGGCATCGGGGCACTGCGCCCAACTGCCGGCGATGCGCTTCTCGGGCCACCATGTTCGGCGCATCGCCGAGGTCGACGCCGCGCTGCTTGAGTGGCTGGCGGCTGGCAGGCAACCTCGACCAGCGCGTACGGCTGCTGCCCAACGCGTGTAAGCGCCCGAGGGCCGCAGAAGCTGGCCGGCCAACGATCGGTATAGCGTTTCGCGAAGTGGCGCTGCCGACGCTCCAAGGTTGGTCCTACAGCAACTGATTCAGGCGGTCCAGCGCAGCAGCGTCGCAAGCAATACCAGCACACCAAGGCCGAGGTTGATCGCGACCCAGCTACGGATCCGAGCCAGGTCCGCACCGGCGGCGGCCCACTCGGCAGCCGCAACGGTGCGGCTGAACCTCTTGTAGAGGACGAAGCGGATGTGCATGAAGATCGCGACCATCGCGATACCAAGCACCGCCATGATGGTCCAGGCCAGCGGCATGTCAAAGCTGCCGCCGGACTGCACCACCTGCTTGGCCACGCGACCCAGCATCCAGATACCTGTGGCGAGCGTCAGCAGCGATGCTGCGAGCACGGCCTGGAAAAAGCGGCCAAGCACATCGTGCATGAGTCGCAGCCGCACAGGTGGCTCCAGTTGGGCGAGGGCGGGGCGCAAGAAGAAGTGCGCAAACACCATACCGCCGATCCACACGATGATGGACAGCACATGCAAAGTCTTGAGGGTCGCGTAAATCATCGAATAGTCCATTCAGATTGAAACCAAGCGCACTAGCCACTCGCTGCCCCAGAACCATGCCATCAGCACCAGGCCGGCAGTGACGAACAGCGCAAGCCCCGACATGACCAGCCCAAGAACCACTGCGACGCCATCGCTAAACACCAGTCCCAGGCCGATGAGCATCGTCGCCAGCGCTGGCAAGAGGTTGCCGAAGGGAATCGGCAGCACAACGATGAAGGCCATCAGCCCTATCGCCGCAGCGGTCCACGACCGCCTGCCTGGGCACGCGAGATGGCTCAGCCGCGCCTTGGCGAAGCGTCCGGCCATCGCATAGGCTGACGCAAGCATGCCCAGCACACGCTGCGCCCAGTGACGCGAGAGTTCGAGTTCGGCTACCTGCCGAGGAAGGCATGCCGGCGACTGGCCCCGCCACATCGCGACTGCCAGCGCGGCCATACCCAGGCCGAGCACCGTACCCACACCCGGCACGGGCAGGATACAAGGCACAGCCATCAGCAGCAACAAGGTGCCGTGTGCTGCGGGCCCATGGGCTTGCGCCAGGGTTTTCATCGACACCCGCTCTTCGGATAAATCCGCAGCTGTTTCGCGCAGCCGCTGCACGATGGTCGCCGTCATGCAGATTCGACGACAGCGGACGGCCCGCTCGTCTCCCACAGCGGTACCCGCAGAGCACCTGCCATCAGTCCGAATGTCACCGCCAGCGAAATCACAGCCTGAATCTTGATCCCCCAGACGCCGACGCAGTTGCTGCGTCGCTGTCGATACGCCTCGCCCATGCCTTTCGGCGGCAGTTTGTCGAGAAAGCTCATAGGCTCAAGGCTCCCCGACTGTGGCCGGGCGGCGGATCAACACCACCACCAGCGTCACCAAGGTCAGCGGCACGACAAAGCCCATCATCACGCCCGAGAAGGCCTGCAGCGCGCTGTGCTGCTGCGTCGCCAGGATCAGGTAGGCCATGTAGGCGACGTAATAGCCGAGGAAGACGCCGCCTTCCCAGCGCGCGATCTCGCGTCCGGTCATGAAAACCGGCAGGCAGGCCAGGGCCACCGCCAGCATCACCCAGATATCGAAGGCCAGCAGCGACGGCGCCATCACCAGGCCCAGGTCGCCCGACACCAGCCCCGACACGCCCAGGCAGCCCAGGATGTTGAAGGTGTTGCTGCCGACAACGTTGCCCACCGCGATGTCGCGCTCGCCCTTGATCGCGGCCGTGATGCTGGTGGCCACCTCGGGCATGCTGGTGCCGGCGGCGACGATGGTCAGGCCGATGACAAGGTCGCTCACGCCCATGGCCTTGGCGAAACTGACCGAGGCCTGCACCAGGTAGTCCGAGCCGAACACCAGCGCCACCAGGCCGGCGGCGATCAGGCCGATCTGTGCTGCCCAGTGGCTGTCCCAGGCGCCGGCCCCGGCGGGCTGTATCGCGTCGGCGAAATCGTCCTTCGCAGCCTGGGTCTCGCGGCGCGACTGCACGACCAGGAACACGGTGTAGGCCACCAGCAGCACGAACAGGAGGCCGCCGTCCAGGAACGAGAGATTGCCATCCAGCGTGAGCGCCAGCAGCAGCAGGCTTGCGCCCAGCATGATCGGCACCTCCTGCCGGATCAGCTGAATATTGACCACCAGCGGCGCGATCAGCGCGCTGATGCCAAGGACGAACAACACGTTGAAGATGTTGCTGCCCACCACGTTGCCGATGGCGATGTCGGTCTTGCCGTCGAGCACGGCGCCGACGCTCACCGCGATCTCGGGCGCGCTGGTGCCGAAGGCGACGATGGTCAGTCCGACAACGAGCGGACTGATGCCGAACGACATCGCCAGCTTGGACGCGCCGCGCACCAGGGTGCTGGCGCCGATGACCAGCAGGATCAGGCCGCCGATAAACATGAGCATGTTCATGATCGGGCACTGTAGCTACAAACGGCGGCCCACTGCAATGCGGTCCGCCGCAAGCAGACAGCCACAAAGTCCGAGTTCCGTGCTGCCGTACTGTCGCGCCTGCTCGAGGACAGCATTCCCGCCATGCTTCCCGTCATGCTTTCCGCCATACCGCCAGCTGCCGGGCCGGTTGAGAACCGGAGCCACCACCGCGGCGGCGCCACATCGCAACGAGCAGGTGCAGCCCGGCCCCCAGCACGACAAGCAGCGCGCTGCCGAGGCCCCAGATCACCCAGGCCGCGACGGTCAGGCCGCCAGCCAGCGCCGGCGCGGCCTGAAGCAGACTCTCGACCACCGGCGCCAGGCCCGACAACAGCGAGGTCATCGCCTGCGCGATCTCCGGCGGCACCCATGGGGCCAACCACTCCGGCAGACGAAGGCCCTCGACGCCCGATGCGGCGCCTGTCAACGCGCCTGCATTCGAGACCGTCCACACGGCGACGGCATTCAGCGCCCAGGCTGCCAGCGACCAAAGTGCAAGCAGGCCGAAGACCAGAAGCCAGCTGAGTGCGTAAAGCATGATCGGTTCGTCTTGGTTGAGTAACAAAAGGCGCTAGGAGCCTGTCGGGCTTGGGGAGCGTCGGCTGCGAATCGACCGCAGCGGTCCGATTCTCGCTATCGACGCCCCAAGCCCGACAGGCTCCTAGTCTTCAACACTTTGGATTGCGAGTAAACCAGCGCCAGGCAGATGTAGACTTCTGTTTTTCCGATGTGAGATCGGCATGCTCAACTACCGCCACCTGTACTACTTCTGGGTCGTCACCAAGGAGGGCGGCTTCGCCCGCGCGGCCGAGCGCTTGGACATGGCGGTTCAGACCATCAGCGCCCAGGTGCGAGAACTCGAGAGGGCGCTTGGCCACCAGTTGCTCAAGCCCGCCGGCCGCGGTGTCGCCATGACCGAGGCGGGTCAGGCCGCTTTCGCCCGCGCCGAGGAGATCTTCCAGCTCGGCCAGATGATCCCCGACGAGGTGCGCGAGGCGGCCAGCGGCAAGGTAGCCCGTCTCGCGGTTGGACTGTCGGACGGCATTTCCAAACTGGCCGCGCACGCGCTGCTGGAGCCCGTGCTGGCCACGCCATCGCTGCGGCTGGTGTGCCACGAAGGCGAATTCGAGCAACTGCTGGCCGAGTTGGCGCTGCACCACCTGGACCTGGTGCTGGCTGGGCAGCCGGCGCCGCGCAACCCGAACCTTCGCCTCACGAGTGAACGGCTGGTCGAGTCGACGGTGGAGTGGTACGGTCCCGCTGCCCACGTGCTCAAGGCGGACGTAGACCAGTTCCCGCAATCGCTGAACCGGTTGCCGGTGCTGTTGCCTACCGGCCACTCGGCTTTGCGCCCGACCCTTGATCGCTGGTTCGAGGCCCAGGGATTGCGGCCGCGCATCGTCGGCGAATTCGAAGACAGTGCGCTGCTGGCAGTGTTTGCTGCGCGCGGGCTGGGGGTGTTCCCGGTCAGCCGCCTTGGCTCCAGTGACGTGGGCTTGATGCCCGGATTGCGTTTGCTCGGGCGCTGCGATGACGTGAAGGAAGAAATCCACGCCATCCGTTCACGCCGCGGGCAGCATCACCCTCTGGTGCTGCAGGTCATCGCTGCGGCGCGGTCCTGATCGCTTTCCCTCAGGCGAGCTGCGCATTGACTGCAAGCTGCCTACCTGTCTCTGCCTCTCCACGGATGCCCCAATGGCGGCGAGCAGCCTCCTAGGAGTCTGTCGGACTTGAGGCGTCGAAAAGCGAGAGTCGGCCCCAGCGAGGACAGTTCTTGCTGGATTTGCAGCCCCATAGCCCAGCTATGGAAGGCGTGCACGGGCTCGAGATCGGACCCGAAAGCAGCGATGTGCCGGGCATAGGGGCGGTGCAGGCGCGTCCACAGATCGAAGAGCGGTACGTCGTGGTTGCCCGCAACGGCCAGCACCGGCACACCCAGGCGGTCCACGAAGGCGCGGGCCGCCCGAAACTGCGCCGGCAGCGCACGCTGTGGGATGTCGCCCGAGAGCACAAGCAGAGCGGGCCGCTGTTGCCAGGTCAGCGCCGCCAGCGCTTCGACGACCTGCGGCTGTTCGGTGCCGAAGTGGATGTCGGAGATCTGCAGCAGGACACTCATGCCACAGCCTCTGGCGCGTCTGAGGTGCCCGCTGCGCCAATGGCCTGGAGCAGGTACAAGGGCTTGTCGAGCACACGAATGTCGATGGGGGCACGCATCAAAGCCACCTCACCGTCGAACGCCACCACGACCTCCCTGCGGCCGGGTGCCAGCGTGGGCTTCACCACCATGTGCTGGAACTCGAAGCCTTCCACGCCGGCGGCTTCACCCAGCCGGCCCAGGGCCCCATGCAACATCAGCCCGACCATCGACAGCGTGCCGATGGGCCGCAACATCACCGCGGCCATGCTGCCGTCGCCGGGTGTGCCTGCCAAGGTGTCGTTAGGCTCAGCTCCGAACTGCTGCAACTGCAGCCGGTTGTTGCCCACGAAGAGCGTCAAGGTCTGCACGTCGCGAACCGTGGAACCCATCTCGATGTGCAGGCGCAGGCGGCGCTGTGCGCGCAGCAGCGTTGCACAGGCCGCCACAAACGCCACCCAGCGGCTGCGGCCGAAGCGGGCCTTATAGGCCTCGCGGTCCTGCAACAGCTCGGGGTAAACGCCCAGGCTGGCGTTGACCAGGAACACCCGGTCGTTGATGGCCGCCACCTGCACCGGCGTCGGGCGCGCCTGTAGCAGCAGTCGCAGTGCTGCGGCCGGTTCGGTGGGGATGCCGTGCGTTCTGGCAAAGTAGTTGAAGGTGCCGTACGGAATCACGCCCATCGCGCAACCAGCGGCGTGCGCGGCCTGGGCCACCGTGTTGAGGCTGCCATCGCCGCCGACGGCGATCACCGCCGTGCCGCGTGCCACCGCTGCTGCCGCGGCCTCGGTGGCCACCCGCGCCAGCTCATCCGGCCGGCAGGTCAGCAGTTCACCCTTTCGCCCGCGCGCTGTCAGGGCCGCCGCGATCACGGCACGCTTGGCATCGACGTCGAGGGCCCCCGCAGCGGCGTTGATCACGAACAGCAGGGTCGACGCAGGGTCGAGGCGCGGGACTGGCATCGCCGGGCGCAGCGCATTGCCAGCCCCGGTGTCGCTGACTGCGGACACCCTCAGTCATGCCGCAGCAGGTCGCCGAACACGGTGTGCTCGCCGTCCCGCCGATCGTCACCCGGTGCGTCGTACAGCACCAGCCAGCGGGGCTTGCCGCCGGCGAGTGCGGTTGGCAGATCACAGATCGCCTCGGCGCGGTTCGTGCCGCGCCCATGGGGCAGCGAAACCGACTCGGTCAGTGCCGCTTCGAAACGCACCGGCTCACGGTTAGCCCCCATCGCGGGCCTGGCGAGCGGCCACTTGAAGACGCGGATCTCGCCGTTGAGCACCATCGTCGGCCCGGCCAGGATGTACAGGTCGTCACCGGAGAAGTGCAGGTCGCGAATGCCCAGGCCGTCGAGCTGCAGGAAGTGCTTGCGCAGCAGGTTACCCCTGTCGTCCAGCGGCGCCAGCCGCAGTTGGTCACCACGCGCTTCGACCGCCACTTCGAGCAGCGCCGACCAGCCCCGCAACACCGGCCCGCGCAGGCCGAGCAGGAGCCGGTTGCCGTCCACCGCCAGCCCTTCGATGTCGAAGCCGTTGTCCTTGCCGGGGATGTTCATGTACGGGCCGAAATGGGGGTCATCGGCCAGCGCGCGGGTGAGCAGGTTGTCTTGTGCATCACCTTTGAGGCGCAGCGCGCGCCGTCCGTCCTTGGCTTTGCGCACCAGGCAAGGCTGGCCTTCACCATCGAGCTCGATGGGCAGGCAAGCCAGCAGCCGGCGGTTGCGGTCCAGCGTTACCTTCGCCAGCCGCTTGGCGTTGCCGGCATGGTTGCCGTCGGCACGGGCATTCTTGCGCTTCAAGCCGTGCGAGCCCACGATCCACAGCCAGCCGTCGGCCACCGCCATGCCTTCGAGGTCGGCCTCCTCGTCGGCCGCACCGGGCAGATCCAACAAGTCGGCCAGCGGAAAGTCACGCACTTCGCCGAAACGCAGCGCTTCGTCGCCTGAACGGGGCAACAGGCGCAGGCGGTCTATGCCGCAGGCCTCGTCGCCGGCAACCCACAACCAGTCGCCTGAGAAAGCGGCTCCCGAGAGGTTGGTTCTCACCAACGATCCGGGCGCGAACTCCAGGCGCACGGCATTGGCAGTTCGGGTGTTGGGCATGGTGTCGGACTCCTTGTGATCAGGCTCGGTGGAGCGGGGGCGCGCAGGTCGCACCGGGTTGGCACAGGGCGTTGCGCACCGAACCGCAAAGGGTTGAGTCTGTAACAAGACCTTGACGTCGAGCTCAGGTTTATGCGATGTCAAAGCTCGCCAAAACCTGCTTTTTCAGGACAGCTGCGGGTCGTATGGTCAGGACTTGATTTAACCCAAGGAGAGCCCTGATGCAATTCTTCTTCAAGTCGCGTGATCCACAAGCAGCCGACCTGCTCGATCTGAGCCAGCGCCGCACGCGCTTCGTGCTGCGGCGTCTCGCCTGGCTGGTGCCACAAGCGACTGTGACGATGTCGGACGTCAACGGCCCGCGTGGCGGCATCGACAAGCAATGCCAGGTCGAGCTCAAGACCGACGTCGCAGGCACCGTGGTGGTGACCTCGGTGGCGAGCGACTGGCGCAGCGCACTGGACAAGGCGCTGGCACGCGCCGCGCGGTTCGTGCTTCGCCTGGTGAGACGCGGTGGCGACGCCAGGCGATTGCGTCAGCGCGCCATCGCGCTCGACTGATGAACCGCACCCGCCGTAATCCATCGGGCATCCTGCGTCCCGCAACACCACCACGGATCATGAGTAGCCTCATGAACAGACCATGAAATGCCCGACCTGTACCGACACCTCGCTGGTGATGAGCGACCGCCAAGGTGTAGAGATCGACTATTGCCCGCAGTGCAGGGGCGTGTGGCTGGATCGTGGTGAGCTCGACAAGCTCATCGAACGCTCCGGCGCGGTGGCGGCCACGCCTGGCGGCAGCGCACCGGCCCGGTCGCGGCCTGACTTTGCGGACTCCGACCATGGCTATGCCCATGACGGCAGACGAGGGTCGCATGGGCAGCGCAAGAAGTCGTGGTTGAGCGACATCTTCGATTGACTCCGCCCCCCTCACCCTTGGAGAAGACAACATGCGCAGCTATCCGTGCAACAGCCCGCAGGCCGCAGCCCGCATCGTCGCGCTGACCGTCCTGGCAGATCGGGACATCGGCAAGGCCGAGCTCGACCTGCTTGATCGACTGGCCGTTTATGAGCAACTGGGTCTTGACCGACAGGAATTTCATGCCCTGCTCGACAGCCTCTGCGAAGACCTCTTGTCGAGCGCGCAACTGCAATGGGCTGACGCGTGCCCGGTGGATGACCGCACGCTGGCCGAGTTGATGGGCGAGATCGAGGATCCACTGCTGCGGCGAAAGCTGCTGCGCCTGTGCATCGAGATCGCCGAGGCCGACGGGCAGGTTGCCGAGGGCGAATCGATCATGTTGA
>JBBQJN010000040.1:0-18050 GCA_038325945.1 Burkholderiales bacterium
GCATCGGCATGGGCGCCGGTGTGCGGGCTCAGCGTCAGCGTGCTGACGTTGACCGGGCAGTCGGCCGACAGCGTTGCGCTCCAGCGCAGCTCAAAAGGCGTGTCGCCCGGAAACACCGGTGAGCCTGGCTGCACCGGTGGCGAGATGTCCCACAGTCGCTTCATGCCGGCATCATAGAAGGCAGCGACTGGCCGGCGGATCGGGCGGGCAGATCAACCGCAGCCGGCCGGCAGGGCGGCATCAGGGGTTGCGTTCGAGCCGCATCACATCGTTGTCGCGGCGCATGCTGAAGCGGCTCAAGAAGCTGTTGCCCAGCAGCACCATCGGCATGTCGCTGGGCAACACCACGGCGGCCACATTGGCCACAACTACCGTGCCGACCCGTACCGAGCTGAGGTTGATGGCATACATCGGCACTGGCCCGTTGGCCGTCTGCGTGAGGCCGGGGCGGCCGCGCTGCCAGTCCAGGCCGATGCGATTGGCCTCGCTCTGGCTCATTGCCACCGTGGTGGCGCCGGTATCGACCATGAAGTTCACCGGCTTGCCGTTGATCAAACCCTGGGCGCTGAAGTGCCCGCCGGGACCCATCGGCAACACGATCTCGGTGCTGCTGGGCGGCGTGCCGCCATCAACGCCCAGCCGCGACGGTGACGCGCCCAGGCGCAGCAGCAGCCTGTGGCCGCCGACCTCGACCTCGGCTTCGCCGTCGCCCAGCCGGCGCAGCGTGACGCCGCGTGCACTGGCGCCCACGGCCAGCGTCTGCGGCTGGCCGTCGATGATCAGCAGCGCCTTGCTCGCGCCCAGGCTGCCCGACAGCGTTACCGTCTGCGCGCCGGCAGCGGCGGCCACCAATGCCAGCATCAACGCCAGCATCAACGCCGGCGCCAAGGGCAGCCGCCGCGAGGCTCGGGCGTGACGGCCGGTAGCCACCGCGCTCAATCGCGGAAGTTGTTGAAGGCCAGCGGCACGTCGCTGACATCCTTGCGCAGCAACGCCATCGCCGCCTGCAGGTCGTCGCGCTTGGCGCCGGTGATGCGCACCGCGTCACCCTGGATCGCGGCCTGCACCTTGAGCTTGCTCAGCTTGACGATGCCGACGATCTTCTTGGCGGTATCGCTGTCGATGCCCTGCTTGACCGGCACGGTCTGGCGCACCTTGTCGCCGCCCATCTTCTCGATCTTGGCGCTGAAATCGAGGAAGCGGATGTCGACGCCGCGCTTGCTGAGCTTGGTGGTGAGGATGTCGCGCACCTGGGCGATCTGGAAATCACTGTCGGCATGCAGTTGCAGCGTGCGCTCTTTGCCGGCCTCGGTGCTCTCGATCTTGGATGCCGAGCCTTTGAAGTCGAAGCGGGTGCTGATTTCCTTGTTGCTCTGGTCCACGGCATTGCGCAGCTCGACCAGGTTGGGCTCTAGAACGGTGTCGAAAGTGGGCATGGCAGGGGTCGCTTCAGCGAAAGGAACGGATGAAAATTTTGCCACGACCGCGACCTGGGCCCGCGGCCGATAGCAAGGCGGCGCCGAGAGGCCTGCAATCAGACATAGCCCATGCGCTGCAGCAGGGCCCGCGTGGTGTCAAGCAACTCGCGCAGCGTGGCGGCCGCTGCGCTGGCCTGCGCCGGCGTGAAGCCGGCGCCGTCTCGCTCGATGCGCTGGGCTTCGGCGCGCAGCGCGCGCAGCCCCAGGCTGGCGGATGAGCCCTTGAGCGAATGCGCCAGCGCGTGCAGCGCAGCGCCGTCGCCGCCGTCGAGCGCGGCCAGCAACGCGGCCTGGTTGCCGGAGGTGTCGTCGAGCAGCGAGCGCATCAGGCTGCTGTAGCCGGCCAGCCCGACGCTGACGCAGACCTCGCCGATCACGGCCATGTCCAGCTGGCTGGCGACGTCGTCGGCGCGAAAGCGCCTGCGCGGCGTGGTGGCTGGTGGGGTGGGAGGGGCTGGGGGTGCGGCTGGCGTGATGGCGCTATCGAGCACATCGATCGGCACCGGTCGCGGCGGCAGGCCTTGTGCGCGTTGGCCGAATCGTGCCACCAACAAGGCCTTGAGGTCGGCCTCATGCAGCGGTTTCGACAAGAAGTGGTCGATGCCAGCCGCCTGCACCTGCGCCCGGGTCTCGGCAAAGACATCGGCGCTGACGGCGACGATGGGCAGCCGCGACGCCGGCGCCGGCCCGGCGCGCAGCCGCCGACTGGCCTGCAGACCGTCCATCACCGGCATGTGCACGTCCATGAACACCAGGTCGGGCAGTTGTCGCTGCACCGCGGCCAGCGCCTCGGCGCCGTCGCAGGCCAGGCTGACGCGGTGGCCCATGCGGGCCAGCATCGCCGCCAGCACCTTGCGGTTGACCGGGTGGTCATCAACCACCAGCAGATCGAGGCCGGCGTGCACGCCAGAGGGCGCGGCTGGGTCGGCGTCAACGGCCTGAGCTGCCTTGCTTGCGGTGATGGCATCGGCCGGCGCCTCGGCAGCTGGCAGGGCCAGCCGCAGCGTGAAAGTCGAGCCCTGATCCGGCTCACTGGCGACCGCGATGTCGCCGCCCATCAGCCGCGCCAGGCTGAGCGAGATCTCCAGCCCCAGACCGCTGCCGTCGTAGCGCTGCGCGGTACCGGCATCGGCCTGCGCAAAGCGCTGGAACAAGCGCGAGCGCAGCGCGCGGTCGATGCCGATGCCGGTGTCGCGCAATTCAAACCGCAGCTCATGCACGGCCCGGACGGAACCGGGCTGCGGCGGCGGCAACACGCCAACCCACAACGAGACCTCGCCGCGATCGGTGAACTTCAACGCATTCGACATCAGGTTGAACAAGATCTGGCGCAGCCGCTTGCCATCGGCCTGCACCCATTGCGGCAGATCGGGCGCCAGCACCAGCCGCAAGGCCAGGCCCTTGGCCTCGGCACTGGGCGCCATCAGCGACAACACCTCCTGCAACAGCCGCTGCAGGTGCAGCGGCCGGGCAGCGATCTTGAGCCGACCCGACTCAAGCTTGGAGATGTCGAGCATGTCGTCAAGCAGCGCCAGCAAGTGGCCGGCCGAACGCTGCGCGGTGCGCAGGTAGTCGGCCTGTACCGTGTCGAGGGGGTCGATGTCCAGCAATGCCAGCATGCCGAGCATGCCATTGAAGGGCGTGCGCAGCTCGTGGCTCATGTTGGTCAGAAAGGTGCTCTTGGCCTGGTTCGCGGCCTCGGCGTCGGCGCGCGCCTGCTGCAGCCGGTCGGCCACTTGCTGCAGCTCTATCCGGCGGCGCTCCAGCGCCCGGTACTGGCGCGCGGTGAGCAACGCAAAGGCCAGCGTCAGCAAGCTCTGAAAGATCGTCAGGCCGATGCCCAGCCGGGTTTGATCGCGCACCGCGTCGTTGCGCTGTCCAACCTGCTCTGCAATGACCTGGTTGGACTTGAGCGTCAGCTCATGCACCGGCGCCAGTAATTGCCCTAGCTCGCGCAGGCTGGCGGCCAGCTCGCTGGTCGACGGCGGCGCCACGGCGGCCTCGCCGAGCACCCTCTCTTGGCGGTCGATGAAGGCCTGCACCAAGGCCACCGTTTGGGCATGCGAGAGGCCAAAATCCACCCGGCCCTGCAGGCGCTGCGGTGAGACCAGCGGCAGCCGGCTGGCCAGCAGCTCGAAGCGCAGGCGTGCGTGCTCGGTCAACGCCGGGTTAGGCGCGTTCTGGCTTTCGCGCAGCAAGTCGCGCAACTGCAGGATCTCGGCCTCCAGCTGAAAAAAGCGCCAGACCAGGTTGTCGCCCTCGTAGCGCACCGCGCCGCTGAGCAGCGAGACCTGGCGCACCTGCACCCAGGCAATGGCGGCAAAGGCCAGCACCAGCGCCATGCCGGTGGCCAGCAGCCAGGGGTTGCGCCGCTGCGGGCTGGGCGGCGGCGCGGGCACAGGCCAGGGCGCGACAGCCGGGCGGGTGGGTGTCAGCGCAACTCCAGATGGCGCAGCTGCCAGGCTGAGCGGCTGTAATAGCGCTCGCTGCGCAGGTCGGCACTGGCGTCGAAGGGGTAGATGATGAACAACGGCCCTTTGTCGCGTACCCGCATCGGCTGGTCGTCAAGCCGAGTGGCCAGCAGCACGGGGTAGCGCCGCAGGTCGTCGAGCGGGATCTCGATCTTGTAGTCGTTGAGCGCCACCGCCTCCAGGGTCTGGCCCTGAGCGCCCACGACGGCCAGCAGCTCGCGCAGCAGCGGACCGGAAAACTTGCGCGCTGAATTGAACCAGGGCGTGCGGGTGACAAAACTGTGCTGCGGCAGCGCATCGAGCATGGCCAGATCAAAATCGGCCCGCCCTGTCGCATTGGCGCGGTCGATTCGGCCGCTGATCGACAGCAGCACCTTGCCTTTGGCCGGCTCCAGCGCCCAGGCCGGGCGGCCGCCCTGCGGCCCCAGCCAGGCGGCCAGGGCCAGCAGCGCTGCGCGGCGCGGGCCGCTGGCGAGTGGCCCGCCGGTCCATTGCCTGGCGCTGACGCCATCGGGAGCTGGGTTGGTGAACAGGGGCATGGCGGGGCTCGGTAGGGCAGGGCACCATTCTCAGCGCTGCGCAGCACAGATCGGCGAAAATCCGGCGATGTCGACCGCCACCTCCGCCCTGGCCATTGATCGCGCCGCCAACCTGCGCGCGCTCAACAGCTTCGGCCTGCCCGCCGTGGCCCATACCCTGGTGCATGTGCGCAGCGATGCCGATGTGCGCCGCGTGCTTGACCATGCCGAGTTGGGCCGTGCCCCCAAACTGGTGCTGGGCGGCGGCAGCAACCTGGTGCTGACGCGCGACCCGGACGAGGTGGTGCTGCGTGTTGAGGTGCTGGGCAAGCGCCTGATCGCCGAGCGCCCGGAAGCCTGGATCGTCGAGGCCGGCGCCGGCGAGAACTGGCATGAGCTGGTGGCCTGGACGCTGGAGCAGGGCTGGCCTGGACTGGAGAACCTGGCGCTGATTCCCGGCTCCGTGGGTGCGGCGCCGGTGCAGAACATCGGCGCCTACGGCCTGGAAATGGCGGATCGCTTCGAGTCGCTGGACGCGGTGAGCCTGGTCACCGGCCGCGTCGTCACGCTGGATGCGCGGGCCTGCGCCTTTGCCTACCGCGACAGCGTGTTCAAGCGCAGCGGCTACGGCGGGTTGGCCGGTAAATGCCTGATCACGCGTGTGCGGCTGCGCCTGCCAAAACCCTGGCAGCCGGTGCTGGGCTATCTGGACATCGAGCGCCGCATGGCCGAGACCGGCCAGCGCACGCCCGACGCCCGCACCTTGTTTGATTGGGTCTGCGCCATCCGCCGCGCCAAGCTGCCCGATCCGGCCCAGATCGGCAACGCCGGCAGCTTCTTCAAGAACCCGGTGGTCAGCGCCGAGCAGTGCCGCGACATCATCGGCCGCGATCCGCACATCGTGCACTACGCCTTGCCCGACGGCCGCTTCAAGCTGGCCGCCGGCTGGCTGATCGACGCCTGCGGCTGGAGGGGCAAACGCATCGGCCAGGCCGGCGTCTACGAGCGCCAGGCATTGGTGCTGGTGAACTGCGGCGGCGCCACCGGCGCCGAGGTGGTGACGCTGGCGCGGGCGATCCAGGAGAGTGTCTACGGCCGCTTCGGCATCCGGCTCGAGCCCGAGCCGCTGCTGCTCTGAGCGTGACAGGCCGACCGCAAGCTCAGGGCAGCAAGCCCTCGCCCTCGCACAGCGCACGCGTGGCCAGGACGATCTCCTCGTAGCGCTGCAGGGCCAGCGCCAGCTGCGGCGGCGCCAGGCTACCGGCCTCGCTGTTGAGCCGTGCGGCGGCCTGCGCCAGCGCCGGCAGTCCGAGATTGAGCGCTGCGCCCTTGACGTTGTGCGCACTGCGGCGCAATGCCTCGGTATCGGCTTCACGCAGGGCTTCGCGCATGCGGCTGGCGCTGTCGTCGGCCTGCTTGAAAAAGCCGCCGTACAAGCCTGGCACAGCGGCCGGCCCCATCAGCTCGCGCACGCTCTGCAGCGTGACGGCGTCGAGCAGGCCGGGCCGTTGATCTTTGCGGCCGCAGTGCGCGGTGGCGGTGGTCGGCACAGGCAGTGCTGGCAGGGCCAGCCTGTCGGGCGTGGCCAGCGGGCTGCCAAAGTGCCGGTCCAACAGCGTGCGCAGCGCCAAGCTGCCCATCGGCTTGGTGGCTACTTCGTTCATGCCGGCGGCCAGGCAGCGATCGCGGGTCTCGCCGTAGACGTCGGCGGTGAGCGCCACCACGCAGACCTGGCCCAGCGGCGGCGGCAGTTGCCGAAGCGCTGCAGTGGCCTCAACACCGTCCATCACCGGCATGTGCACGTCCATCAGCACCAGGTCGAAGGCCGGCAGCTGGGCATCGGCCAGCCGCGCCTGCAGCGCCTGCAGCGCCTGCCGGCCGTCATCGACTACTGCCGCATGGTGGCCCAGCCTGGCCAGCAAGGCGCTCATGTAGAGCTGGTTGACCGGGTGATCTTCGGCCACCAGCACCTGCAGTGGCCGGGCCGTGCCGGCCAGGGCCAGCGCGACGCCATCAGATGCCACTGCGGCCGGCTGCAGCGGGCAGCGCAGGCTGAACAGGCTGCCAGCACCCGGCGTGCTGCTGGCGCTGAGCTCGCCGCCCATCAGCCGCGCCAGCTTGCGCGAGATGGCCAGCCCGAGGCCGCTGCCGTCCTGGCGGCGCGCGCGCTGATCGTCAGCACGGCCGAAGCGCCGGAACAATCTGGCCACGGTAGCGTGATCCATGCCGATGCCGGTATCGGCAACCTCGAAGGCCAGCATCGGCGGCGCGCCGGCTTCGCCGCGGCGGCAGCAACGCAGCACGATGGCGCCGATCTCGGAGAACTTGATGGCATTGACCAGCAGGTTGTAGAGCACCTGGCGGGTGCGCGTGGCGTCCAGCATCACCAGGGCGGGCAGTGTCGGGTCTAGCTCGCTGTGCAGGCCCAGGCCCTTGGCGCTGGCCTGCGGCAGCAGCAAGGCCTGCACCTCGCTCAACAGGCCAGCCAAGGCCACCGGCGCCGGGCTCAGCGCCAGCGTGCCGGATTCAAGCTTGCCAAGATCGATGATGTCGTCGATCAGCCGGCGCAGGTGCTGTGCTGAACGGTCGGCCGCGCCCAGCCAGTCGGCCGCGCGCGGATCACGTGGCGACTCTCTGGCCAGCGACAGCATGCCCAGCAAACCATGTAGCGGCGTGCGCAGCTCATGGCTCATGTCGGCCAGAAATTCACTCTTGGCGGCGTTGGCGGCTTCGGCCTCGATACGGGCTGCGCGCAGTTCGTCAGCCAGCCGGGCCTGATGGCCACGGCGTTGTTCCAGCGAGCGCATCTGCCGCATCGCGATAGCGGCAAACAGCAGCACCATCGCCAGCAAGAAGCCGGTCAGGCCGAGGCCGATGCGGTTGTGGTCACGCAGCTGGGTCTGGCGATCTGAGACATGTCTGGCGACAAGGTGAGAGGCCTCGATCATCAGCTGGTGGATCGGTGCATCCAGCGCCTCAAGCTCGACGAGCAAGATGCCGGCCGCCTGTGGGCTCATGGCAGCGCGCGCTTCAGGGCCGAGGTAGAGATCGGTTCTGGCGATCAGCGCGCTGACGGACTGCAGTGTGGCATCGTCCTGATCACCATAGGCCAACAGCCGCTGCGTGCGCTGGCCCTGGGTCAGCGCAACGCGGCTGACGAAAATGTCGTAACGCAGTTGCAGCGCAGCGCTGCCGGGTGCGGCGAGCTCCAGGCGCAGTTGCTCGCGCAACCGCAGGTATTCGGTCTCTACCTGGTACAGGCTGAGCGCCAGGTACTCGTCCTGCTGGCGCACGGTGAGCTGGAGCAGGCTGTACTGGCGGGCCTGCACAAAGGCCGCCGCCAGCACCGTGGCCAGCAGCAGCAGGCCGGTGATGGCGAACCAGATCGACAAGCGCTGTGCGCTGGCGTCGATATGCGAAGCCGGCGCGGCCGACGGTGATGACAAGGGCTCAGACGTCATTGCACCTTGATCGCCTTGAGCTGCCAGGCGCAGCGACTGTAGTACAGCGCGTTGCGCAGCGAGGCATCCCGGTCGAAGGGGTAGATGATGAACAGCGGGCCCTTGTCGCGCACCGCCATCGGTTTGTCGTCAAGCAGCCGCGCCAGCAGCACGTCATGGCGCCGGATGTCGTCCAGCGGGATGTCAACGCGGTAGTCGTTGAGCGCGATGGCGTGCAGTTGGTTGCCGTGGCCACCAACCGCAGCCAACAGCTCGCGCAGCAGCGGGCCGGTGAACTTGCGTGCCTGCGGGTACCAGGGCGTGCGGGTGCTGAAGCTGGTCTGCGGCAATCGCTCAAGCATGGCCATGTCGAATAGCGCGCTGGCGCCGTGGTTGGTCAGGCGAATCTGGCCGCTCAGGCTCAGCACCGCAGGCCCTGTCGGCGCTTCCAACGCGTGGCCGGCCAGCGGCGCAAGCATCGGCAGCGAAGCCAGGGTCAACAGCGCGCGACGTTGCATGGCAGTTCGGAGCTAAAGTGACCAAGCACCAATGGTAACGCCGCGCTTACACCTCAAGTGCCCTGGGCTGCAGGAGGCCTGCGCTATCGCCAGCCGCCACGCCAGCCGCAGGAACAATAGCCTGTCGCCTGTCGCCTGTCGCTTGTCGCTTGTCGCTTATCGCTTGTCGCCAATCGCTTATCGCCTGAGGAGGACAGCGGATCGGTAGAAAGCAAAACGGTGATGCCGCTTGCGCAACATCACCGATCTTCAACTCAGCCAGCAAGCCGAGAAGGCTGCCACTGGGTGAACGGGGGTCAAGCCCCCGCGTGGATCACTTCTTGACGGCCGGGCCGGGGCTCGGGCCCTTCTCGACGGCGCCAGCCTTGACGGCAGAAGCGGCTTCTTTCTTGACGTCAGCGCGATCCTTCGTCGAGGTGGCGGTAGCAGCCGGGCTGGGGCTCGGACCCTTCTCGACGGTGCCGGCCTTCTCGGCTGCAGCGGCTTCCTTCTTGACGTCGGCACGGTCCTTTACCGATTTGGCGGTGGCGCCAGGGCCAGGGCTCGGGCCCTTGCCGACTTCACCGGCCTTGACCGCAGAAGCGGCATCCTTCTTGACTTCAGCGCGGGTCTTGTCCTGGGCCAGTACGGCTTGCGTGGTGAACAGGGCAGCGACCAGAGCCGACAGTGTAATCAGCGATTTATTCATGGAGTTTCTCCTCTAGGGTTCGATGTGCACGGGCGAAAGCCCAAATGCGCCAAGTGCCGACCTCTTCGATACCCGTCGGCATGGGGTTAACGAAAGAATAGCGGCATTGGTTGACAGACCAGCCTGCAAATGAAGATGGTGGCGGCAGGCAAGCGGCCTGAGGCCGCTTGAGTTGGCCGTCTCCAGGGCCATCTCCTCTGCGGCAAAGGTCTGCGGCACAGGCGCGCGCGGTAGCGCTAAAGCTGTCGCGGCTGACCGGGTCGTTCAACGCGCCGGCCAGCACGGGGTGGGGGCGCCAATGCTGAGCGAGCGCAGCCAGGCCAGCACGGCTTGCGAGGTGAACAGGGCGGCAACCAGGGCCGGCAGCATGATCATTGAGATCTTCATTGTGATTCTCCAAGTTGATCCGGCGGTCACGGCGCTTGAAGCGCCAAACACGCAGCAACTTATTTTGCTTCACGCTGCCGGTATGGAGATGGCCGACAGGAGAGCCGGATTCGTTACACCGCACAGCAAAGCCCGCATCGTGCAAGCGCAGGAAGCCGTGCCCGATGGCTGGCCGCGCTATCGGGTTGCGCCATCCCACCGCGCAATTCAGCCGCGCAATTCAGCCGCGATATAGGGCCGCGATATGGGGCCGCGATGTGGGGCCGCGATGTGGGGCCGTGGCTATGCTGCTAGCCGGCGCTGTGCTGCTGGCGTTCAAAAACCCGAGCCTGGGGTCTGCAGAAAAGACCGCTCATCATCGGTGCTAGGCCGTCCCAGTGCGGCATTGCGGTGCGGAAAGCGGCCAAAGCGTGCCACCACCTCGAGATGGCGCTGCGCCCAGGTGACGAGGTCGGCGCGCGCGGGCTCATCGATCGCCAGTTGCTGGAACAACTGCACGGCGGTGCGTTGGTGCGACAGATCCTCGGCATGCTCGAAGGGCAGGTAGGCAAACTGGCGCTGCACGCCGCTCAGGGCACGGTCGGCGCCGCTGGCCACCAGCGCCCGCGCCGTGTGCAAGGCCAGCGCATCACCGGCAAAGGCGCGCGCTGTGTCACGAAAGGCGTTGCGGGTGAACTGGTCGAGCACGATGATGCGCGCCAGCGCGGGCAGCGGCTCTATCGGCTGTGTCAACCCGTCGTCAAGGCCACCGATCAGCGCGCTGTCGATCATCGCGCCAAAACGCTCACGGATCTCGGCGTCAAAGCCTTCATCCTTGCGGAACCAGTGCGCGCGGGGCTGGCCGTGGCGGGGGTCGTCGCTGGGCAGAAACCAGAAGTCGAGCACCTGTTGGGCGTTGCTGTGCATGGGCGGTCCGGGTTGGGTGGCGTTGGGTGGCGTTGGCTGGCGTTGGGTGGCGTGGCGCAGGCGCTCTGGCTGGAGGTTAGCCGGTCAGGCGGTCAGGGCCGCGGGCCTTCGAGCAGGTCCAGCGTCTCGGGATGGCGCCGCATGTAGACCTGCACATAGCTGCAGACCGGGCGCACGAGCCAGCCTTGGCTGCGGGCTTCAGCCAGTGCGGCGGCCACCAGCCGGGCGGCAATGCCTTGGCCGGCCAGCGCTGGCGGCACGCCGGTATGCACCAGGTGCATCACCGGGCCTGCGGCGCCGTGGACCAGCCGATAGCTGGCTTCGCAGCTCAGACCTGCCACTTGCGTGCTGAAAAGCCCGGCGGCGCGGTCATGTTGGATGGGGCTGCTGATGCTCATGGGCGGACTCCGGCTGCGGTCATAGGGGCTGCAACTGCTGCCACAGGAAAGCAAACTCCAACGCCAACATGTCGGCTTTTTGCGCGTTGTCGGCGGCGCCGGCATGGCCGCCTTCGGTGTTTTCGCAGTACAGCGGCGCATGGCCCAGCTCAGTCATGCGTGCGGCCATCTTGCGCGCATGGCCGGGATGCACCCGGTCGTCGCGGGTGCTGGTGGTGAACAGCACTGGCGGCAGTGTCATGCCGGGGCGCATGTTTTGGTAGGGGCTGTACTGGGAGATCCAGGCCCATTCCTCGGCCACATCGGGGTTGCCGTACTCGGCCATCCAAGAGGCGCCGGCCAGCAGCTTGTGGTAGCGGCGCATGTCGAGCAGGGGCACCTGGCAGACCACCGCGCCAAACAGCTCGGGCCGCTGCAGCATCACCGCGCCGACCAGCAGGCCGCCGTTGCTGCCGCCCTGGATGCCCAGTTGCGCCGGCTGCGTGACACCGCGGGCGATCAGGTGCTCGGCCACGGCGGCCAGGTCGTCGTAACTGCGCTGCTTGTGCTGGCGCACCGCCGCCTGGTGCCAGGCCGGGCCGAACTCGCCGCCGCCGCGCAGGTTGGCCACCACCAGCACGCCGCCCTGGCTGAGCCAGGCGCTGCCAAAGGCGGCCGAGTACCCCGGTTGCTTGGAGACTTCAAAACCGCCATAGCCGTAAAGCAGGGTCGGTTGCTGGCCGGCGGGCCGCGCGGCGCCAGTGCCGATCTCAAAATAGGGCACGCGGGTGCCATCCGCCGAGCGGGCAAAGTGCTGCTGCACTTGCAGGCCTGTGGCATCGAAGCTGGCCGGCAGTGACTTCAGCACGCTCAGTGCATGGCCGGCGCAATCGACGCTGTCGGCGCTGTCGGCGCTGTCGGCGATCAGCAACGAGTCGGGCGTCAGAAAGTCGGTGTAGCCCAGCAGCCAGGTCTCGGCCAGCACGTCGTGGCGGAGTTCGGCATCGTGCAAGGCCATCACGCCCAACGTGCCGGCGCCGGGCACGGTGATCTCGCGGCCCTGCCAGGCGCCGCCTGCGGCTGCGGGCGGCGTCCAGGCCTCAAGTCGGCCCACCACCTGGTCAAGCACGGTCAGCAGCAACTGGCTGCGCGTGCCGTCATGGCCGGCCAGCGACCGCGTCGGCGTGGGCGTGAACAGCGCTTGCAGCGGCGGCATCTGCTCAGCGCTGCCGGCGGCCAGCACGGCCTCGGCATCGCCGGCCAGCAGCGCGCCGGCGGGCCAGCTCTGGGTGGGCTGGCCGGTCTGGCCGGCCAGGGTCCAGTCGCTGCGCAGCGTCAGCAGTGCAAACTTACCCCAGAAGCTGATCTCGGCATCGTCGGGGATGGCGATGGGCCGCAGCAACTCGCCGTCGAGGATGAATTGCCTGGCGTTGTAGAAGTTAGTGGCCCGCGCCACCACGATGCGCTGCCGCCCAGGCCGGCGGTCGCTCCAGACCGAGGCCGATACATCCTGCGGCTGGGCTTCAAACACGGTGTGCGCCTCGCTCAGCGGCTGGCCGCGCCGCCAGCGCTTGATCAACCGTGGGTAACCCGATTCGGTGAGCGAGCCGGCGCCGGTGTCGGTGCCCACCAGCAAGGTGTCGGCGTCTTCCCAGCAGACCCGCGTCTTGGCTTCGGGCAGCGTGAAGCCGCCCTCGATGAAACACTTGTGCTGGCTGTCGAACTCACGCAGCACCGTGGCATCGGCGCCGCCACGCGACAGCTGCAACAGGCAGTGCCGGTAGTCCGGCCCCAGGCAGGTGGCGCCGGCCCAGACCCAGTTCTCGCCCTCAGCTTCGGCCAGCTTGTCGAGGTCGAGCACGGTTTCCCAGTCGGGCAAGGCCTGGCGGTAGCTGGCCAGCGTGGTGCGGCGCCAGAGCCCGCGGGGATGATCGGCGTCGCGCCAGAAGTTGTAGAGCGCGTCGCCGCGGCGGCTGATCTGCGGGATACGGTCGCTGGCATCGAGGATGACGCGAAAGCGTTCTCGCATGGCCGCAAAGCGGGGATGCTGCGTCAGCACGGCGCGGCTCTCGGCATTGCGCGCATGCACCCAGGCCAGCGCGGCCTCGCCCTGCACGTCCTCCAGCCAGAGAAACGGGTCGTCGCTGTGTGTGGCCATCACCGTCATTACCGTCATCACCGGCCTCACTGGCCGCCGCGCCACAGCGGCTGCGGTTGCACTTCCACCATGCCGCCACTGTCGCTGACATAGACATGGCCGTCCTGGATGCTGATCTGCAGTTGCATCGACCGCTTGGCCATCGCCGCCAGGGCCTGGCTCTGTTCGGACGGCAGTTGCCAGATCTCGAGGTTGCGCAGCCGGCTGATCTTGTTGGCGAGGCCGGCATACCAGATGTGCGCCGAGTGGCTGTAGCAGTACAGCGTGACCTTGCGCGCGCGGCCGCAGGCCTTCATCAGCCGCCGCTCGTCGGGCTGGCCGACCTCGATCCAGTGCAGCAGTTGGTCGGACAAGTCCTTGTGCCAGAGATCGGGTTCATCCACATCGGCCATGCCGCGGGCCAGTTGCAGCGTGCCCTGCAGGTCGTCAGCAGGCACATGCAGCGCAAAGGCCAGCAGCCGCGCCATCAGGCGCTCTTCGGTCTCGCTGGGTTGCAGTGGCAGGGTCAGCAGGTGCTCGCCGTAGACATGGCGGTCCATGTCTGAGAGCTGCAGCGTGGCCTTGTAGATCGTGGCTTTGATCGCCATCGGTGGGTGCTCCTGGCCGGTTCGGCCGGTTCGGCCGGTTTGGCCAGCGCGGCCCGTCGGCAAGTTGGGAAGTCGGCACTGTGCCACAGCACTTCGGCAGGCGATCACCAACTCAAGCCAGAATCGGGCATGTCTCCCACGCTTGCTTCGCCAGCTGAGCGCGAATTGCCGCCGATCGAAGTCGAGGTGGTGGCGGCACGCCTGCGTGCCCATGCGGCAGGCACGCCGGTGGCCTGCCTGGCGGGCGCGCTGGCGGCTGGTTTGCTGGTGTGGGCGCTGGCCGAGCAGGCCAGTCTTTTGCACTTGTGGTGGTGGCTGCCGGCGGTGGGCGCCGCAGTGGCGCTTCGCCTGGGCATCTGGTCAGTGCATCGGCAGCGGCTGTCGACCGTTGATGAGAACGGGCAAACGCGCTGGTTGACAGCCTACCGCGTGGCCATCGTGCTGCACGGCTTGGTTTGGGGCGCGGCGGCAGGGCTGCCAACGACGCTGGCCGACCCGGCCTTGCAGCTGTTGCTGCTGCTGGTTGTCGGCGGGCTGGCGATCGGCGCACTGGCGCAGGCCTCGCGTGATCTCAGCGCCGGCCTGAGTTTTGCGTTGCCGGCCGTGCTGCCATTGGCCTTGGCCTTGCTCATGCAGCACGGTGCGTTGCCGGCGGTCACGGCGGTGGGCATGATCATGCTGGCTCTGCTGATGCTGTTGCTGGTTCGAGCAGCGCAGCGGGCACAGCGGGCAACACGCGACTTGATCGCCATCCGACAAGCCGAGCAGCAGAGCTTGCGCAGTGCCCGGTTGTCAGAACACCGCCTGCGGCAGATCTTCGACTACGCCGGCCAGGGTATCTGCATCTATGACCAGGATCTGCGCGTGTCCGCCTGGAACGAGCTGATGCTGGTGCACAACGGCGTCAAAGCGGGCGACGTGCATGTGGGCATGCGTTTGCGCGAGGCGCTGGTGAAGCTGGGTGGCTGCGGCCTGTTTGGCGAGGTGGAGATCGAGGCCGAGGCTGATCGGCGGCTGGCTGCCATCGTCGATGGTGGCCCCAGCATCGTTCATCACCATCATGCGGATGGGCGGCTGGTGCAGGCGCGGCGCGTGCCGCTGCCCGAGGGTGGACTGGTGATCTTTTATACCGACATCACCGAGCAGCAGGCCGCGCTGGCCAAACTGGCCGACGAGCAGCGCATGCGCGCGCTGGTGCAGGAAGCCACCGAACAGGGCTTCTGGACCATCGATAACGATTTGCTCACCACCGATGCCAACCCGGCGATGTGCCGCATGCTGGGCCTGACGCAAGAGCAGATGCTGGGCCGATCGATCTACGATTTTGTCGACCCGGCCAATGCCGAGATCTTTCGCCAGCATGTGCGGCTGCGCGCGCAAGGCCATGCCGAGGGCTATGAGATCACGCTGCGGCGCTCCGATGGCAGCCAGGTGCACTGCTTCAACAACGCCACGCCGGTGGTTGATGCCCAGGGCCACAAGCGCGGCGCGCTGGGCTTGTTCTCCGACATCAGCCAGCAGAAGCGAACCGAGCTGCTGCTGCGCCAGACGGGCGAGCAACTGGCGCAGAAGTCGCGCCTGCTTGAGCACACCTTGGACAGCCTGGACCAGGGCGTGCTCAGCGTTGATGCCGGCGGCCGCTGCACGGCCTGGAACCAGCGCTTTCTTGAGCTGATGCAGTTGCCGCTGTCATTGATGCAAAGCCAGCCGAAGATGGCAGCGGTGGTGCGCTACCAGGTCGAGCACGACCACTTCGGCCCCGGGCGCACGCTGCTTGATCCGCCAGCCCGTGAGGTGCTGGGTCGGGTGCTGGAAGGCGCCGCCGATCACCCGCCGCTGCGTTATCTGCGGCGCCGTACCGACGGGCGGCTGCTGGAGGTGGTGTCGCACATTGCGGCCGATGCCGCCATGGTGCGCACCTATACCGATGTCACCGATGCGCATGCCGCCGAGGCGGCCCTGATTGCCGCGCGCGACGAGGCCGAAAGGGCTAACCGCGCCAAGTCGGACTTTCTGTCGCGCATGTCGCACGAGCTGAGGACGCCGATGAATGCGGTGCTTGGCTTTGGCCAACTGCTGGCGGCCGATACCGTCGAGCCCTTGAGCCCAAGCCAGGCCGAGCGGGTGCGGGCTTTGCTGCGTGGCGGCCAGCATCTGCTGACGCTGATCGACGACATACTTGACATTTCACGCATCGAGGCCGGCACGCTGCAGCTGAACCTGCAGCCGGTGGACCTGCTGACGCTGGTGCGTGACGCGGTGAACCTGATGCAGCCCACGGCGCGCCAGACCGCCATGGGGTTGACGCTGCACGCGCAGGTGGATGCGGGCGACAGCGTGGCGCTGGCTGATACCACGCGATTGCGCCAAGTGCTGCTGAACCTGCTGTCCAACGCGCTCAAGTTCAATCGCCCGGGCGGCGAGGTGCAGGTCAGCTGTGGCGCGCGTGACGGCATCGTTTGGTGCGAGGTCAGCGATCAGGGAAGGGGCATCGCGAAGGATCAGCAGCCCAAGCTGTTCCAGGCCTTTGAGCGATTGAACATGAACGGTGCCGTTGAGGGCAGCGGTATCGGTCTGGCCTTGAGCCGCAGCCTGATGACGCTGATGCGCGGCGAGATCGGTGTGCGCAGCGCGCCGGGCGAGGGCAGTGTTTTCTGGCTGCATCTACCCTGCGCCAAGCTCGCCGCAGCGAGCGCCGAAGCTGCAGGCGAGCCGGCTGCAAACCAGCCTGCACTGACCTCGGGCGGCCAGCACGACGTGCTCTACATCGAGGACAACGAGGTTAACCAGGTGCTGATGGCCGGCATGTTGGCGCACCGCCCGCAGATCTCCTTGCGTATGGCCAGCGACGGCGCCAGCGGCGTGGCAATGGCCGCCGAGCGGGTGCCGCAGCTGGTGCTGCTTGACATTCAACTGCCCGATTTCGACGGCTTCGAGGTGCTGCGGCGGCTGCGGCTGCTGCCGGGCATGGCAACCGTGCCGGTGCTGGCGGTCAGCGCCAACGCCTTGCCCACCGACCTGCAGGACGCTCACATCGCTGGTTTTGCCGGCTATCTGACGAAGCCGCTGGACTTTGCCGGCCTGTTGGCGATGGTGGATCTGCAACTGGCGACGGCGAGATAGCCGCGCCCGGCTCAGCTCGGCTGCAAGGCGAGCCGCACGTAGATCGGCGCAAAGGCCTCGGCCTGGGTGATTTCGAGCAGGTGCTCGCGCGACAGCTCGAGCATGGCGATGAAGGTGACCACCAGCACTGGCGTGCCGCGGGACGGGTCGAACAGCTCGTGGAATTCGACAAAGCGCCGGCCGCGCAAGGTGCGCAGCACGATGCTCATGTGTTCGCGCACCGACAGCTGCTCGCGGCTGATGCGGTGGTGCTGGTTGAGCCGGGCCCGCTTGAGGATGTCGGCCCAAGCTTCCTGCAGATCGACCACCGCCACATCCGGAAAGCGGGTCACCAGGCTCTGCTCGATGTGCACCCGGGCGCGCAGGAAATCGCGGCCGATCACCGGCAGCTGGTCCAGCCTGGCGGCGGCCAGTTTCATCTGCTCGTACTCCAGCAGCCGGCGTACCAGCTCGGCGCGGGGATCCGGGCCCTCAGCGCCGTCGTCGGTCTTGCGCGGCGGCAGCAGCATGCGCGACTTGATTTCGATCAGCATCGCTGCCATCAGCAGGTACTCGCTGGCCAGCTCGAGGTTGTGCAGCCGGATCTGCTCTACATAGGTCAGGTACTGGCGCGTCACGTCGGCCAGCGGGATGTCGAGAATGTTGAAGTTCTGCTTGCGGATCAGGTAGAGCAGCAGGTCCAGCGGGCCTTCAAAGGCCTCGAGAAAGATCTCCAGCGCATCGGGCGGGATGTAGAGGTCAGTGGGCAGGCGAAACAGCGGCTCACCATAGAGCCGGGCCAGCGCAACGCGGTCAACCGGCAGCGCATCGGCGTCGGCCAGCCCGGCTGCGCCGTCGTCGGCGGGCAGCGGTGGGCGGCTGCTCACAGGCGGCGGAGCCGGCGGCAGCAGGTCATGCGGATCAGGCACAGCTTTGGTGGCGCGGCGGTCCGCCACGGCGCGGTGCGGCCGGGCTCAGCGCGCCTTGGGCGGCTGAAAGTAGACGTAGGGGGCCTGCGGCACCTCGGCGGCAGCCTGCTCGGCCTGCGCGACGCGGTCGAGCTGCTTGTCCCACAGCAGGGCGCGGCCGGCGCGTTGCTCGGCCTCGAGCGTGGGCTTGTTGGCCTTGAGTTCACCGATGAAGCGCGTGACATCGGAGGTATAGGCTTTCCAGAAGAAGGGCATGGCACAGGCCTCAGACAGGGATCAGGGACAACCCGTTATTTTAGGGCCGGTGCGGCGGCTGGCCGCCGCCATGTCATCATGCGGGGCATGATGATCCTAGATTCCGCAGTTGACCGCTTGAAACCGCTGGCCACACCGCATGAACGCTCAGTTTTGTACTCACGACCACGTTCACCACTTGGGTGAGAGCGCTACACACCCGATTGAGCTGCGCTACTGCACGCCAGCGGCGTTGC
>JBBQJN010000041.1:0-17940 GCA_038325945.1 Burkholderiales bacterium
TAGTGAGAATCGGCCCCAGCGAGGACAGTTCTTGCCGGATTTGCAGCCCCATAGCCCAGCTATGGGGCAAAAAGACGGTGAGAAATGGACCGCTGCGGTCGATTCGCAGCCGACGCTCCCCAAGCCCGACAGGCTCCTAGGGGCGCACAGATTTTCGACGCACAGCCAGCCCCAAGCTGACGCGTGGGCGTCAGCATGGGGTTAGTATGTTGCGCTGCACAACTTAGAGGATCGGTCATGTGGACTTGCACATCTGCGTGCGCATTGCTAGCGCTGGCGAGCCAGCGGAGCGGGCAAGCATGATCGACTCGCTGTTGCTGGCTGCCACCCGCATCGCCACCTTCGAGCACCAGCGCGGCATGACCAATGCCAGCGGTTTTTTCTTCGAGCGCGACGAGCGGCTCTTTCTGGTCACCAGCCGCCATGTGCTGATCGACAAGCCTAGCGAGCACCATCCCAATCGCATCGAGATCGAGATCCATACTCAGGCCGACGATCTGGCCAAATCGGTGCGCATCTCGCTGATGCTCTACAAGGACGGCAAGAGCCAGTGGCGCCAGGGCACCGATGCCAGCGGCGAGATCGATGTTGCGATGATTGAGCTGGACCGCGCCGCGTTGCCGCCCGCTGCGCTGTTGTTTGCCTTTACGCCAGCGCACCTGCAGCCGCTGAACGACCCGATCGAGGTTGGCAGTTCAGCGTTGATTGTCGGTTTTCCGCTGGGTTTCCACGACACGCTGCACCACCTGCCGGTGGTGCGGCAGTCGGTGATTGCCTCGGCCTTTGGTCTGCGGTTCCAGGGGCAGGGCTACTTTCTGACCGATGCGCGCACCCACCGCGGCACCAGCGGCGCACCGGTGGTGTTGCGCGATCATCAGGCGGCGCCCGACGCGCCCTTGCCCTGGAAGCTGCTGGGTGTGCATTCAGCCAGCCTGGACATGGGCAGCCGCGACCTGGTGAAAGACGAATCCCTGGGCCTGAACTGTGCCTGGTACGCCGACATGCTGATGACGCTGAGTGAGCCCTGAGCCCTGAGCCCTGAGCCCTGAGCCCTGATTCCCTGCTCGTCTGTCCCAGCGACATGGCGGCGGCGGCGACTGTTCAGGCGGCTTGCAACTGAACGGGCCGGTGCACGGACCGGATCTGCTGAGCGAGCTTGCCTTTGGGCCCCTCCAGCACCTCGTAGCTGACCCGCTCGCCGGGCCGCAGGGTGCGAAACCCGTCCATCTCGATCGCCGAGAAATGGGCGAAGACATCCGGGCCGCCGCCTTCAGGCTCAATGAAACCGAAACCTTTTGCATCGCTGAACCATTTCACACTACCGTACAACATCACCGCTCCCCGGCAGCTTTGGCCAGGACGGCTGTGCTGCATGTGAAGCGAATTCTGAGATCAATGACGCTCGCGGCGCTAGACGGAGTTCTGGTCGCGTCGCTGTCGAGTTTGCCCTACACGCCTGGGCGCTTGGCTGGGCGGCTAGGCGGCTGTCGGTACTGCATCGACTGAGTGGCGGCGCAGTTGCCGGCGCTATTGCCGGCGCAACTGGCGGTGGCCGGCGGCGCAATTCGCCGCTTGCAGTCGGCAGATTCGGCGCAATATGCCCTTCCAAGCCCATGTCAATCAACCTGACTCGATAGAATGAAGCATGCCCCAGGAAGACCCGCCGATCCCGCCGCCCAAACCGCCTGCGCAGCCTCGCCGCAGCGGCCATGGTGCGGTGGTGGCCGAGCGCAAGACGGCGCGCACCAAGCCGCCACAGATGTACCAGGTGGTGCTGCTCAACGACGATTACACGCCGATGGAGTTTGTGATCATGGTGTTGCAGCATTACTTCAGGCGTGATCTCGAATCGGCCACGCTCATCATGCTGAAAATCCACCACGAAGGACGTGGCGTCTGCGGTGTCTTTACCAAGGACGTCGCCGCTACCAAGGTTGAACTCGTGTCCGCTGCGGCCCGCCGCGCCGGGCATCCGCTGCAGTGCATTATGGAGGCCGCATGATTGCGCAAGAACTTGAAGTCAGCCTGCACATGGCGTTTGTCGAGGCGCGTCAGCAGCGCCATGAATTCATCACCGTCGAGCACCTGTTGCTGGCGTTGCTGGATAACCCCTCGGCCGCCGAGGTGCTGAAGGCCTGCGCGGCCAACATCGATGACCTGCGCAAGAGTCTGACCACCTTCATCAAAGAAAACACGCCTACGGTGGGCGGTACCGAAGAGGTGGACACGCAGCCCACGCTGGGTTTCCAGCGGGTGATCCAGCGCGCCATCATGCACGTGCAGTCCACCGGATCGGGCAAGAAAGAAGTGACCGGCGCCAACGTGCTGGTGGCGATCTTCGGCGAGAAGGACTCACACGCCGTGTATTACCTGCACCAGCAGGGCGTGACCCGGCTCGATGTCGTCAACTTCATTGCCCACGGCATCAAGAAGAGCGAGCCGCCTGAAGCCCCCAAGGGCGGCAGCGAGCCCGGCAGCGGCGAGTCCGACAAGGAAGAAGCCGCCGATTCGAACAAGGGGTCGCCGCTCGACCAGTTCACGCAGAACCTCAATGCGCTGGCCAAGGACGGCAAGATCGACCCGCTGATCGGCCGCGACGCCGAGGTCGAGCGCGTGATCCAGATCCTGTGCCGGCGGCGCAAGAACAACCCGCTGCTGGTCGGTGAGGCCGGCGTTGGCAAGACCGCCATCGCCGAGGGCCTGGCCTGGCGCATCACCCAGAACGATGTGCCCGATGTGCTGGCCTCGGCCACGGTCTATTCGCTCGACATGGGCGCGCTGCTGGCCGGCACCAAGTACCGTGGCGATTTTGAGCAGCGCCTCAAGGGCGTGCTCAAGCAGCTCAAAGACCAGCCCAGCGCGGTGCTGTTCATAGACGAGATCCACACCCTGATCGGCGCCGGCGCGGCCTCGGGCGGCACGCTCGACGCCAGCAACCTGCTCAAACCGGCCTTGTCCAGCGGCGCCATGAAGTGCATTGGCGCTACCACCTTCACCGAGTACCGCGGCATCTTCGAGAAGGATGCGGCGTTGTCGCGGCGCTTCCAAAAGATCGACGTGGTCGAGCCTACCGTCGAGCAGACGGTAGAGATCCTCAAGGGTCTGAAGTCGCGCTTCGAGGACCACCACAACGTCAAGTACGCGCTGGGCGCTCTGCAGGCTGCGGCAGAGTTGTCGGCCAAGTTCATCAATGACCGCCATCTGCCCGACAAGGCAATCGACGTCATCGACGAGGCCGGCGCTGCGCAGCGCATCCTGCCCAAGAGCAAGCAGAAGAAGACCATCACCCGCAATGAGGTGGAGGAAATCGTCGCCAAGATCGCGCGCATCCCGCCGGCTTCGGTGTCGAATGATGATCGCGGCAAGCTCAAGAGCCTGGACCGTGATTTGAAAAGCGTGGTCTTCGGACAGGATCCGGCAATCGACGCGCTGGCCTCGGCGATCAAGATGGCGCGCTCCGGCCTGGGCCGGCCCGACAAGCCGATCGGCAGCTTCCTGTTCAGCGGCCCCACTGGCGTTGGCAAGACCGAGGTCGCCAAGCAGCTGGCTTATGTGCTGGGCATCGAGCTGATCCGCTTTGACATGAGCGAGTACATGGAGCGCCATGCGGTGAGCCGCTTGATCGGCGCGCCGCCGGGCTACGTCGGCTTTGATCAGGGCGGCCTGATGACCGAGGCGGTGACCAAAAAGCCGCACTGCGTGCTGCTGCTCGACGAGATCGAAAAAGCCCATCCCGATGTTTACAACGTGCTGCTGCAGGTGATGGACCATGGCGCGTTGACCGACAACAACGGGCGCAAGGCCGATTTCCGCAACGTCATCATCGTGATGACGACCAATGCCGGCGCCGAGACGATGAACAAGGCGACCATCGGCTTCACCACGACGCGCGAGCAGGGCGACGAGATGGCCGACATCAAGCGCATGTTCACGCCCGAGTTCCGCAACCGGCTCGATGCCACGGTCAGCTTCCGTGCGCTGGACGAGACCATCATCCTGCGCGTGGTCGACAAGTTCCTGCTGCAGCTCGAAGCTCAGTTGGCCGAGAAGAAGGTGGAGGTCACCTTCACCGATACGCTGCGCAAGCACCTGGCCAAGAAGGGTTTCGATCCGCTGATGGGCGCGCGGCCGATGCAGCGCTTGATCCAGGACACCATCCGCCGTGCGCTGGCCGATGAGTTGTTGTTTGGCCGACTGGTCGACGGCGGCCGCCTGACAGTAGACGTTGACGACAAGGGCGAGGTCCAGCTCGACATCCAGCCGCCCAAGAAGAACGACAAGGCCAAGGCCGAAGCCGCTCCCGCGTAGATGAGCCCACCCCCGTAACGGCTTCGCCGCTTCCCCCTCACGGGGGCGGACGCCAGCGGAGCCGGTTCCGCGGCGTCTACTTGGTGGGACGAGGCGCCTCAGCTTGCTCGAAAGGCTGCAGGATCCTGCTGGTAGTAGCTTGCCAGCAGCGTGTACATCGCGGGATGCTCGGCGCGCAGCGCCTGCGGGTTGACGAAGAAGGTCTCGCTGGTGACGGCGAAGAACTCGTCGACGCCAGTGGCGCCGTAGGGATCGAGCAGGGTTTCCTGGCCGGCGTCCACCGCGACGCAGAAGCGCTCGAAGGCCGGGTCCAAGACGGCGATCCAGGCCGCATGTTCGGCGGCGCCGGGCAGCGGCGGTACGCCGTCGGCCTCGCCGTCGCCCATGTCCAGCACATGGGCAAACTCGTGGATTACCACGTTGTAGCCCCAGTCAGCGCTCTCGCCTGACTCGGCCACGTCGGTCCAGCTCAGCATCACCGGGCCGCCGGCCATGGCCTCGCCGGTCAGCAACTCGTCATAGGCATGCACGATGCCGTCGTCGTCCATCACCTCGCGCTGCGCCACCACTTCGTCGGCATGCACCACGATGCCGACAAAGCTACGGTAGGGCGCCAGCCCGAAGCGCAGCACCGGCAGCACCGCCTGTGCGGCGATGCACACGGCCATGTTGTCGTCGATCACCAGGCCGCCGACGCCGGTGAATTCTTTCTCATCGAGGAACAGGCTGGCCAGGCGCCGCAGTTCGGTCAGATCCTCGGGTGAGCGCCGCGCCAAAAAGGGCAGCCGCGCCAGGGTCAGCTGCCACAACGGCTCGGGGATGGCGCGGCGGGCCAGCACCCGGGCCTCGCGGTGGGCCTGCCAGCGCTGCAGCCAGCTCGTCACTTTGATGTGTCTGCCGCCAGGTCCAGCGGCTGCAGCCCTTGCGCCGTCAGGCGCAGCAGGCGCGCACGGGGCTGGCCCTGGTCAAAGTCCCAGTCACCCAGCACATGGCGCTGGCCGCCGCCGGGCAGGGCATGCAGCGCCGGCCGGTGGGTGTGGCCATGCACCAGCACTTTGGCGTCGGCGGTCTGCAACCAGGCCGCTGCCGCCGCGTCATCGACATCGAAAGACGGTTCATCAGCCCGCCCGGCCTGGTGCATCGCGCTGGCATCGCGCATGACGCGGGCCTGACGCTGACGTTCGGTCAGTGGCAGGGCCAGAAACTGCCGCTGCCACTCGGCGCTGCGTACCTGGGCGCGGAACCGCTGGTAGTCGGTGTCGGCCAGGCAAAGCGCATCGCCATGGCTCAGCAGCCAGCGCCCGCCAAAGGCCAGCAGCAGCGTCGGGTCGGCCAGGCGCTGCACGCCGGCCTCGGTCAGCAAGGTTTCGCCGACCAGAAAATCGCGGTTGCCGGGCAGGAAGGCCAGGCTGCGATGCCTTGAGGCCTCACGCAGCACCTCGACGCAGGCCGCTTCAAACTTGCCGCTGCGCGCATCGTCACCGACCCAGACCTCAAACAGGTCGCCCAGCATCAGCACCGCATCGGCCGGCGTGCCCAGCAGGTGGGCACGCCAGGCCTCGAAGGTGCGCGGCATCTCGGCCTGCAGGTGTACGTCGGACAGCAGGTCGATCTGCGTCCAGGCCGGATCGGCCTCGAAGCGCGCCGGCAAGTCAAGGTTCACCGGTGGCTCGTCGCGTTGGCGATCAGGCCAGTTCAACGGCCTTCAAGATCAGCACGTCTTCAGTCGGCACATCGCCATGGCCGCCCTTGTTGCCGGTAGCCACGCGCTCGATCGCGTCCACCACCTCGGTGCCGGCCACCACCTTGCCAAACACGGCATAGCCCCAGCCCTGCGCGCTGGGCGCAGTGTGGTCGAGGAAGCTGTTGTCGCTGGCGTTGATGAAGAACTGTGAGCTGGCCGAGTGCGGCGCGTTGGTGCGCGCCATGGCCAGCGTGTACTTCTTGTTCTTCAGGCCGTTGTCGGCCTCGTTCTGGATCGTTGCCTGGGTCGGCTTCTGGCTCATGCCGGGCTCCATGCCGCCGCCCTGGACCATGAAGCCCTTGATGACGCGGTGGAAGATGGTGCCGTCGTAATGGCCGCTTTTGACGTAGGACAGGAAGTTGGCTACCGACAAAGGCGCCTTGACGTCGTCGAGTTCGATGCGGATCACGCCCGCGCTGGTGGTCAATTCAACGGTCTTGCTCATGTCAGTTCTCCGAAATAAGAGTGGCTTGCTGGATGGTGATGGCTTGTTGCGGCACGTTCTGGTGGCCGGCCTTGTTGCCGACCGGCACCGACTTGATGCGCTCGACGACAGCCATGCCGTCGATCACCTTGCCGAACACCGCATAGCCGCCGCCGGCACTGTCGAGCCGGCTGTTGTCGGCGACGCTGATGAAAAACTGCGCGGTGGCCGAGTCGGGCGCCATGGTGCGGGCCATGGCCACGGTGCCGCGCGTATTGCTGAGGCCGTTGCCGGCCTCCAGCGGAATCGGCGCACGGGTCGGCTTTTCTGTCATGTCGGCGGTCATGCCGCCGCCCTGGATCATGAAGCCGTCGATCACGCGGTGGAATTGGGTGCCGTTGTAGTGGCCGGACTTCACATATTGCACAAAATTGGCCACCGTCTTGGGCGCCTTGGCGGCGTCGAGCTCAAGCACGATGTCGCCCATCGAGGTGCTGAGCTTGACCTTCTGCGCCCAGGCTGGCGCCGACAATAACAAATGGGCGGCCAGCAAGGCCAGCAGTGCGCGAGTTTTCATGGGCGGGTTCTCCGAATCATCGGGTCAAGGGTGGCGAGCAGGGCGGTGGCAGTCGGGCCAGCCGCTCAGCGTACGCCGGTGAGTTCACGCAGTTGGCGCAGCTTGCCTTGCAGCGACGGTTCGGCGGGCACACCGACGGCCGCCGCGTCGTAGGCACGCTGGGCCAAGCGCAGCAAGACATCGCCCAGGTTCTGCTGCGCGGTGCGATAGCCGGGGTCCAGCCGCAGCGCCGTCACAAGCAGGCTGTGCGCACGGTCGAGCTGACCCTCGGCGGCTTGCAGCACGGCGAGGTTGTTATAGGGTTCGGGCAGTTCGGGATAGTCCTCGGTCAAGCGCTCAAGCAACTGGCCAGCTTCGGCCGTGCGGCCGGTTTCGGTCAGCATCACGGTTTGCAAAAAGCGCAGACCGGCATCACGCGGGCGCAGGGCCAGCGCCTGCTCCAGCTGCTTCAAAGCCAAAACGCGCTCGCCACTGCGAAACTGGCGCTCGATGGCCTCTGCCGACACCGGATTGGCGTTGACCGCGCTGGCCGCGCTGGCAACGAACAGGCCAGCTGCCAGCATGCCGCGCAGGCCATGCCCCCGCCTGCGTAACAGGGCAGGGGCGGCGGTTGGCTGATGTGGGGTAGGGGCTGGCAAGCGCTGCAAGAGGGGCAAGAGGGGCAAGTCCGAGGGGGCAGCCACCAGGGCCGCCGCTATACTGATTTGATTGTATCGAGCCTCCGGCCGTGGCCCTGTGCCCCTTGCAGCTGGCCTTGTCCACCTGCTGGCCGACCTCCGTGCTCGCCCCTCCCCGACCCCTCCGGCCACCCTGTGTCGCCGCTTCATGTTTCGGCCGATGACGCTTCGCCTTTACAACACGCTGACCCGCCGCCTGGAGATCTTTGCGCCCATCGAGCCTGGCCAGGTGCGCATGTACGTCTGCGGCATGACGATCTACGATCTCTGCCACATGGGCCATGCGCGCATGATGATGGCCTTCGATGTGGTCTACCGCTGGCTGATGGCCAGCGGCTATGCGGTGACCTATGTGCGCAACATCACCGACATCGAGGACAAGATCATCAAACGCGCGGTAGAGCGCGGCATCACGATCCGCGCGCTGACCGACGAGATGATCGAAGCCATGCGTCAGGATCTGGCCGCCATCGGCACCGTGGCGCCCACCCATGAGCCGCGCGCCACTGACTATGTGCCGCAGATGCTGGCGATGATCCGCACGCTGGAGCAAAAGGGCCTGGCCTACCGCGCTGGCGGCGGTGCGGCGGGTGGCGATGTGAACTTTGCGGTGCGCAAGTTCAAGGGCTACGGCAAGCTGTCGGGCAAGAGCATCGACGAGCTGCGTTCCGGCGAGCGCGTGGCGGTGGCCGAGGGCAAGGATGATCCGCTCGACTTTGTGCTGTGGAAGACCGCCAAGCCCGACGAGCCGGCCGATGCGGTATTTGACGGCGACTACGGCCCGGGCCGCCCTGGCTGGCACATCGAGTGCTCGGCGATGAGCTGCGCGCTGCTGGGTGAACGCTTCGACATCCACGGCGGCGGCATGGACCTGCAGTTTCCGCACCACGAAAACGAGATCGCGCAGAGCGAGGGCGCGCTCGGCCACTCGTTCGTCAATGTCTGGCTGCACAACGGTTTTCTCAACGTCGACAACGAGAAGATGTCCAAGAGCCTGGGCAACTTCTTCACCATCCGCGACGTGCTCAAACAGTTTGACGGCGAGACGCTGCGCTTCTTCATGCTGCGCACGCATTACCGCAGCCCGTTCAACTTCAGCGACCAGTTGCTGGCCGACGCGCGCACCGCGTTGCGCCGGCTTTATACCGCGCTGGACGGCATCGGCCTGCCCGAGGCCGCTGACAACGCTGGTATCGCCATCGATTGGGCGCAGCCGCAGGCCGCTGCCTTCAAGACGGCGATGGACGACGATTTCAACACCCCCGGCGCGCTGGCGGTGTTGTTTGAGCTGGCCAATGAGCTCAACCGCAGCCGCTCGGCCGACACCGCCGCGCTGCTGCGTGCACTGGCCGGCACACTGGGTGTGTTGCAGCAATCGCCCAGCGTCTACCTGCAGTCGGCGCAGGGCGATGGCAGCGACGCGCTCGACGAGGCCAGCATCGAGCGGCTGATCGCTGAACGGGCCGCCGCCAAAGTGGCGAAGAACTTTGCCGAGGCCGACCGCATACGCCAGGCGTTGGCCGCTGAAGGCATCGAGTTGAAAGACTCGGCGAGCGGCACACGCTGGGTCAGAGCATGAGCATGGCCAAGCCCGACTCTGACGCAGTCGACACCAGCGACGTCGTCGACGCAGCTGACACCAGCAACGCCACCGACGCCAGCAACGCCACCGACGCCACCGACGCTACCCACGGCATCGAAACCGCCGACAAGCCACCCGCGAGCGAGGACCTGCCCGTCACCGTCACGCCGCCCTATTGGGACGAGGCCTGCCGCCACCTGGCCAAGCGCGACCGGGTAATGAAGAAGCTGATCCCGAAGTTTGGCGAGGCGCGGTTGCAGAGCCGCGGTGACGCCTTCACCACGCTGGCGCGATCGATCGTCGGCCAGCAGATCTCGGTAAAGGCCGCGCAATCGGTCTGGAACCGCTTTGCCAGCGCCGTTGGCGGGCCGCCCACCCGGCTGACACCGCAGGCGGTGATGGTGCTGGACATGCCCACGCTGCGCGGCGCCGGCCTGTCGGCGCGCAAGGCCGAGTACCTGGGCGATCTGGCCCGGCACTTCGACTCGGGCGCGGTGCATGTGCCGCTTTGGCAGCAGATGGACGACGAAGCCATCATCGACGAGCTGGTGGCCATCCGCGGCATCGGCCGCTGGACGGCCGAGATGTTCCTGATCTTCCATCTGATGCGGCCCAATGTGCTGCCCCTCGACGACCTGGGCCTGATCAAGGGCATCAGCCAGGGCTATTTCAGCGGCGAGCCCGTGTCGCGCGCCGAGGCCCGCGAACTGGGCGAGGCCTGGGCGCCGTTCCGCTCGGTGGCCACCTGGTACATCTGGCGAAGCCTCGACCCGCTGCCGGTAGACTATTGAGGCCTGCGGGCCTGGCCCGCCGAAGTTTTTCTCGAAATCCGTCCCGGTGCATCCGCATCACCGCCCGGCCGCCCTCAGGGCGGTAGCCGCCAGCGCCCAGCGTGAAGGTCATCCGATGAGCAAACGACATTTCCTCGAGTTCGAGCAACCGATCGCCGAACTCGAATCCAAGATCGAAGAGCTGCGCTTTGTACAAAGCGAGTCGGCGGTCGACATCTCCGAGGAGATTGGCCGCCTCGACAAGAAGAGCCAGCAACTGGCCAAGGACATCTACAGCAGCCTGACGCCCTGGCAGGTGACGCAGATTGCGCGCCATCCGCAGCGGCCGTACACGCTGGATTACGTCAACGAGATCTTCACCGACTGGCACGAGTTGCACGGCGACCGCGCTTTTGCCGACGACAACTCGATCGTCTGCGGGCTGGCCCGTTTCAACGGCCAGGCCTGCATGGTGATCGGCCACCAGAAGGGCCGCGATACCAAAGAACGCGGCCTGCGCAACTTCGGCATGTCGCGCCCCGAGGGCTACCGCAAGGCGCTGCGGCTGATGAAGTTGGCCGAGAAGTTTGGTTTGCCGCTGTTCACCTTCGTCGACACCCCCGGCGCCTACCCCGGCATCGGCGCCGAAGAGCGCGGCCAGAGCGAGGCCATCGGCCGCAACATCTTCGAGATGGCGCAGCTCGAAGTGCCGATCATCGTCACCATCATCGGCGAGGGCGGCTCGGGTGGCGCGCTGGCCATCAGTGTGGGCGACCAGGTGCTGATGCTGCAGTTCTCGGTCTACTCGGTGATCTCGCCCGAGGGCTGCGCGTCGATCTTGTGGAAGACCTCAGAACGCGCCAGCGACGCCGCCGAGGCGCTGGGCATCACGGCGCATCGGCTGAAGGCGCTGGGCATGATCGACAAGGTGGTCAGCGAGCCGGTGGGCGGTGCGCACCGCGATACCCGGCAGATGGCCTCGCAGCTCAAGCGCGCGCTGGTTGACGCGCTGCGCCAGGTCAGTGACCTCAAGCCCAAGGATTTGCTGCAGCGGCGCTATGAGCGCGTGCAGGCCTATGGGCGATACGCCGATACCAAAGACCGGTGACCGCGCCCCCCCCCGTAGCGCCTTCGGCGCTTCCCCCCCGGGGGGGCACCGCTGGCGGACCGGCAAAGCCGGATCTGCGGCGGTCGCTTGACGGCGTCTGGTTCGTCATTCGGGAAGGCCGCGACATCGTCCTGAACCGCTGACATGGTGGTGGCGCACCGGCAGCCTGCCAAGGCGGACGCTCAGCCACTTGGCGAGCCGGCGCTGTCTGCCGGCGACACCGTTGCCGTGGCCTTCAGCGGCGGGCGCGACTCGTTGGCCTTGCTGCATGTCACCTGCCGCGCCGCGCAAGTGTTGGGGCTGCGGGTGGTGGCGCTGCATGTGCACCATGGCTTGCTGCCCGAGGCCGATGGCTGGTTGCTGCGGGCGCAGCGGCTGTGTGCGCGCTGGGCCAGCCGTGGCTGGCCCTTGCGCCTGCGCTGGGCGCGGCTGTCCGGCCAGCCGGCGGCGGGCGACAGCCTTGAGGCCTGGGCGCGCAAGGGCCGGTACCAGGCGCTGGGCGCGATGGCTGCCGAGGCGGGCGCATCGCTGCTGCTGCTGGCCCATCACCGGCGTGATCAGGCCGAAACCTGGCTGCTGCAGGCGCTGCGCGGTGGCGGCCCGGCCGGGCTGTCGGCCATGCCGCTGGCGGTGCAGCGCGACGGCCTGGTCTGGGCGCGGCCCTGGTTGCGCCAGCCGGCAGCGGCGATCGACAGCTACGTGCAGCGGCATCGGCTGCGACCGGTGCAGGACCCATCGAATGCCGACACCGATCTGGCGCGTGCTCGGCTGCGCCAGCAAGTCTGGCCGGCGCTGTGCGAAGCGTTTCCTGACGTCGAGGCCACGCTGGCCGCTGCCGCAGCGCAGGCCCAGCAAGCCCGCGCCGTGCTGGACGAACTGGCGGCGCTCGATCTGGCAGGCTGTGTGGATGACTGGCACCGGCTGCAAGTGGTGGCCTGGCGGCAGTTGTCGCCCGCACGCCAGGCCAATGCGCTGCGCGCCTGGTGGCGGCAGGTTACCGGCCGAGGCATGGCCGAGACGCTGGCGACTAGGCTGCTGACTGAGCTGCGGCCGGGCGCCAGCGGCCAGTGGCCGGCCGGCCCGGGTTGGCGCTGCGTGCTCTACCGCGGCGCCTTGCGCCTGGATGCTCAGCCGGCCAAGTTCGCTGCACCCGGTGACATGCCGGCGTTGACGCTCAACCTGTCGGCACCGGGCTGCTGGTCTTTGCCCGACTGGGGCGGCGCCTTTGAGGTGCGCGCCGTCAGCCAGGGCGGCCTGCCACTGCCGCTGCTGGCGTCGGTGACCTTGCGCCTGCGTTGCGGCGGCGAGCGCTTTCAGGCGCGCTCCGACAGCCTGCCGCGCAGCCTCAAGAAGCAGTTTCAGGCCGCTGCGGTGCCGGCAGTCGACCGCGCTGGCCCGCTGCTGTATGCCGCCGATGGCAGGTTGCTGTTTGTGCCCGGCCTGGGGCCGGACGCACGCTGCCTTGCACGTGCAGATGAGCTGCAGCATCGCCTGCTTTGGCGGCCCGATCCATCGGCGTCAGTTTCGGGCAAACCCGCAAGCTAAAATCGCGGGTTGCGCACCGGGGCCGCGCCACGCCTGAAGACTGCTGACCCATGCGGATGCAGCGGGATCGGGCACCGATGGAGCCTCGTTACCACAGCAAGCATGGCACTGATCGTTCACAAGTACGGCGGCACCTCGATGGGCTCTCCCGAGCGCATCCGCCAGGTCGCCAAGCGGGTGGCCAAATGGGCCCGCGCCGGCCACCAGATGGTCGTCGTCCCCTCGGCGATGAGCGGTGAAACCAACCGCATTCTGGCTCTGGCCAAAGAACTGCAACCGACCAACGTGGACGACGCCGCGCTGCGCGAACTCGACATGATCGCGGCCACCGGCGAGCAGGTGTCGGTCGGCCTGCTGGCATTGGCATTGCAGGCCGAGGGCATGCCGGCGGTCAGCTACACCGGCTGGCAAGTGCCGGTGAAGACCAATTCGGCCTACACCAAGGCCCGCATCGAGCGCATTGACGACGTGCGTGTGCGCGCGGATCTGGCTGCGGGCAAGGTGGTGGTGATCACCGGCTTCCAGGGCATCGACAGCTCTGGTTCGATCACCACGTTGGGCCGCGGCGGCTCGGACACCTCGGCGGTGGCGGTGGCAGCGGCGATGAAGGCCGCCGAGTGCCTGATTTACACCGATGTCGACGGCGTCTACACCACCGACCCACGGGTGGTGCCCGAAGCCCGGCGCATGAACACCATCAGCTTCGAGGAAATGCTCGAAATGGCCAGCCTGGGCAGCAAGGTGCTGCAGATCCGCTCGGTCGAATTTGCCGGCAAGTACCGGGTGCCGCTGCGGGTGCTGTCGAGCTTCACGCCCTGGGACATCGACATCGATGAAGAAGCCCGCTCAGGCACCCTGATCACCTTCGAGGAAGACGAAAAAATGGAACAAGCGTTGGTCTCAGGCATTGCGTTCAACCGCGACGAAGCCAAGTTCACCGTGGTCGGCGTGCCCGACAAGCCCGGCATTGCCTACCAGATCCTGGGTGCCGTGGCCGACGCCAACATCGACGTCGACGTCATCGTGCAGAACGTCTCGCACGATGGCCGCACCGATTTCTCTTTCACCGTGCACCGCAACGACTTCCAGCGCACCAGCGATTTGTTGAAGAACAGCATCGTGCCGGCGGTGGGCGCGGTGCAGTTCACTGGCGACCCGCGCATCTGCAAGGTGTCGATCGTGGGCATCGGCATGAAAAGCCATGCCGGTGTGGCCAGCACGATGTTCCGCACACTGTCGGAAGAGGGCATCAACATCCAAATGATCACCACCAGCGAGATCAAGACCTCGGTGGTGCTGGACGAGAAGTACATGGAGTTGGCAGTGCGCGCCTTGCACAAGGCCTTTGGCCTCGACGCCAGCGAAACCACGACCTGAGAGCGCCCCCAGACCTGCCGCTTCGCGTCAGGCCCCCCGAGGGGGATGAGGAAATTTGGGGCGGCCCGGCATTTCTTCATGATCGCCCCCAGACCTGCCGCTTCGCGTCAGGCCCCCCGAGGGGGATGAGGAAATTTGGGGCGGCCCGGCATTTCCTCATGAGCGCCCGCAGCAAAATCCCGGAAGGCTCAGCGGAAAAACCGGGCCTGAGCTGGGCTAGAATGCAACACCTTCAGCGGAGACGTGACCGAGTGGCCGAAGGTGCTCCCCTGCTAAGGGAGTATGGGGCTTAAAACTCCATCGAGGGTTCGAATCCCTCCGTCTCCGCCATCTGGCCCCGCGCCAGCTGACATCATGCAAGGTGCCGATCACCGACAACCCACCTCCCGGCTTCGCTGGCAGGTGGGTTTGTTTTTTGGGTCGCCGGCTCAGTAGTGCGGCGGTAGCTCGTCGCGCAGGCTGCGAAACGCGCGTTGCGGGCCCTCGTCGGGCAGTTGCTGGCGCAGGCCGCTCACTTCGGCCAGCAGGGCGTCGATCTGGCGTTGCTGGCGCACGATCACCGCGTTGAGTTGGTCGATCGCGTCTTCGCTGAAGCTGGCCTTGATTTCCAGATCGATCAAACGTTCTTCAGTGCTGGGCATGGCTTGTCACGGTGGGGCGGTTTTGCCGGCGCTGCCAGCGATGTGACGATGGTAGAGCCACCGCCGCCTCGCGCGCTGACCTTGGCCTGTGCGACCATCGCGGCATGAACGACAGAGAATTTGATGTGATCGTCTTCGGCGCCACCGGTTTCACCGGGCAGTTGGTGGCCCAGGTGATGCTGGCGCGCGCCGCCAGCCAGGCCGGCGGCGTGCGTTGGGCGATGGCCGGGCGCAACCTAGACAAGCTGGCCAAGGTGCGCCGGCAGATCGGCGCGTCTGAGAGCCTGCCGCTGATCGCCGCCGATGCCAGCGATGCGCCGGCCTTGCAGGTTCTGGTGCGCCGCGCGCGGGTGGTCATCACCACCGTGGGCCCGTACCAGCGCCACGGTGAGGCGCTGGTTACCGCCTGCGCCGAGGCCGGCACCGACTATGTTGATCTCTGCGGCGAGCCGCTCTGGATGGCGCAGATGATCGACAAGTTGCAAGCGCCGGCAGCGGCCAGCGGCGCGCGCATCGTCTTCTCGTGCGGCTTTGATTCGATCCCGTTTGATCTGGGCGTGGTCTTCCTGCAGGAGCAGGCTCAGCAGCGCTTTGGCCAGCCCTTGCAGCGCGTGCACGGCCGGGTAAGGCGCATGAAGGGTGGTTTTTCGGGCGGCACTGCGGCCAGCCTGCTGGCCACGCTGGAAGCCACCGGCCGAGATGCCGCGCTGGCGCAGCTGATGAATGATCCCTTTGCGCTGACGCCGGGTTTTCGCGGCCCGGTGCAGCCCGAGGGCGACTCGGCGCAGTACGACGCGCTGGCCAAGTCCTGGACCGGCCCTTTCATCATGGCGGCGATCAATACCAAGAACGTGCACCGCAGCAACGCGCTGCGTGGGCACCCCTGGGGCCGCGACTTTGCCTATGACGAACGCATGATGCTGGGCGACGGCGCGGCCGGCAAGCGGCGTGCCTGGCTGCTGGCCGCCAGTACCCGTGTGCAGACTGCCCTGCTGGGCTTTGGCCCGGCGCGCGCGCTGATCGGCCGCCTGGCGCTGCCGCAACCTGGCCAGGGGCCGAGCAAAGCGCAGCGCGAGGCCGGCCGCTACGACTTGCTGTTCATTGGCCAGACAGTGGACGGCCAGACCCTGCGTGCCTCGGTGCGCGGCGACCGCGACCCAGGCTATGGCTCGACCTCGAAGATGATCACCGAGGCCGCGCTGTGCCTGGCCTTTGACCTGCCGCGCAGTGCCGCCGCGGGCGGCGTCTGGACGCCGGGCGCGGCGATGGGTCTGGTGTTGCAGCGCCGGCTCGAGGCCCATGCCGGCTTGCAGTTCAAGATCGAAGACTGATTCACCATGGCCAAGCCTGTTCCCCGCCTCAGCCCCGAGCAGATCCAGCGTGTTGTTGCCACCGCCTGGGACGACAAGCCGCCATTCGACGCGGTGCTGCGCGAGCATGGCCTGAACCACGGCCAGGTGGTGCAGTTGCTCAAACGCACGCTGACGCCTAACGCCTTCAAGGTGTGGACGGCGCGCTACCGCGGTACGGCGGGGCCGGGTCGGCGCTGAGTGGCCAGCCGCTGCCAGCCCGAACAGCTTGGCTTGCCCTGGCTCTGCAGCGGCCTGGCCTCAAGGCGATCCAAGCCGCCGGGCTTCAGTCGTGCGGACCGCGGGTGACAAAGACGCCGCCCTGGTAGATCACGGCCGGGTCACTGAGGTCCAGCGTCGGCTGGCGGGCCTCAAGCGCAGCGCGGAAGGGCTCTGAGCTGTCTTGCGGCCGGTAGCCGATGTGCCGGGCGTGGCGGTTGTCCCACCAGCGGGTGGGGTTGTCGGACAGGCCGTAAATGATCGAGTGCCCGACCACCGGCGCGCTGAGCGCGGCAACCACCAGGCGCTCCAGATCGTCAAAGCTCATCCAGGTGGCCAGCATGCGGCGGTCGAGGGGCTCAGGGAATGACGAGCCGATGCGCAGGCTGACCGTCTCCAGGCCGTAGCGGTCCCAGTAGAGCTGTGCCAGGTTCTCGCCAAAGGCCTTGCTCAGGCCATAGAAGCCGTCGGGGCGCACCGGGTCGCGGGTGGTGATGACCTCGTCCTGCCGGTAGAAGCCTGTGACATGGTTGGAGCTGGCGAACACGATGCGCTTGACGCCATGGCGGCGCGCCGCTTCGTACAGGTTGACCATGCCGACGATGTTGCCGGCGAGGATCGGCTCCCAGGGCTGCTCGGTCGACACGCCGCCCAGGTGCACGATGGCATCGACGCCGGCAACCAGGGTCTGCACCGCCGCCTGGTCGGCCAGATCGGCCAGCACGATCTCTTCGCCGGGGCCAGCCTCGCCCATGTCCGAGCGGTCGCTCAGCCGCAGACTGTTGCAATAGCGGGCCAGTCGCGGCCGCAGTTCGCGGCCCAGGTTGCCGGCAGCGCCGGTGAGCAGCAGGCGCCCGAAGCGCAGGGCGGTGAGGGGTTCAGCGTGCATGGCGGGGCGTCACTTGCGGTGGCGGCAAGGGGTGTTGAGCCGTCCGGGCGGTGGCAAGGGCTGCTTTTCAGAGCCCGAGCGCTTGTCTCTTGCCACCTGTTCTCGGTTGTCGCACAACAATCTTCATCAGATCACCTCGACCTGTCAATGCATAGCCCTCGGCGAGCAAGCCCACCGGTATCTTGTCGCTGGCCGAGACCGGCGCGCACCGCTAACTGGCGTAAGGCCTGAGCTTGGTCGGCGTCGGCAGCGACCTGGGCCTGCCGCGCATGGGCCGCAGGGCAGCAGGGCAACCAGGCGCTGGCCGACAATCACCGCCAGCCTGAGGTGGTGCTGATCGCTGCGCAATACTGATGGCCAGAAATTCGAGCGTGTTGCCGCCCGGCGGCGTCCGTCATCACCTCTACAGGATCTCGCATGACCACTTCTGCACTTCGCATCGGCTTCATCGGCCTGGGCATCATGGGTACGCCGATGGCCGGCCATCTGCTGGCCGCCGGCCACAGCCTGTTCGCCACCACCCGCCGCCAGGTGCCGGCTGCGCTGGCCGAGGCTGGCGCCACCGTCTGCAAGACCGCAGCCGAGGTGGCCCGCCAGGCCGACATCATCATCGTCATGGTGCCCGACACGCCCGATGTCGAGGCCGTGCTGTTTGGCGCTGACGGCGTGGCCGCCGGGCTGAGCCAGGGCAAGGTGGTGGTCGACATGTCGTCGATCTCGCCGGTGGCGA
>JBBQJN010000042.1:0-17846 GCA_038325945.1 Burkholderiales bacterium
CGAGAATCGGCCCCAGCGAGGACAGTTCTTGCCGGATTTGCAGCCCCATAGCCCAGCTATGGGGCAAAAAGACGGTGAGAAATGGACCGCTGCGGTCGATTCGCAGCCGACGCTCCCCAAGCCCGACAGGCTCCTAGGAGCCTGTCGGGCTTGGGGCGTCGATAGCGAGAATCGGCCCCAGCGAGGGCAGTTCTTGCCGGATATGCAGCCCCATAGCCCAGCTATGGGGCAAAAAGACGGTGAGAAATGGACCGCTGCGGTCGATTCGCAGCCGACGCTCCCCAAGCCCGACAGGCTCCTAGCGCCCTTGTCACCCTCGCCGGCCGCCCGGCGCTGGTGCAGCGGGCTGCTCGGCGGGATTTTTGGCGGGCTGGTGCTGCTGCTGGCAGCCTGCGCCACACCGCCGCCGCCGCCGCCGCCGATCAGTGATCGCATCATCCTGTTGCCCCAGGCTGGCGCTGTCAGCAGTGCGCTGGAAGTCAGCGCGGGCGCAGCCAGCCTGCGGCTGGATCGGCCTTATGCGGTGGCTCAGCTGCGCGGCGGCGCACTCGAAGCCGGTCAGACCACAGCGGAAGAAGTGCAGGCCAACTATGGCACGCTGCTGTCGCTGGTGCCGGCGCGGCCGCGCCAGTTCACGCTCCAGTTCCAGCCCAACGGCAGCCAACTGGCGCCCGGCGCCGACGCCATCATCCTGCAGATCCGCCAGGCCTTGGCGCTGCTGCCTGCCGCCGAACTGATCATCACCGGGCACACCGACCGTGTGGGAACGGTAGAGGCCAACGACAGGCTCTCGCTGCAACGTGCCGCAGCAGTGCGCGAGTCGCTGGCCAGCGCGGGGCTTGATCGCGCGAGCATCGGTGTCGTTGGCCGCGGCGAGCGCGAACCGCTGATAGCCACCGCCGACGAGGTGGCCGAGCCGCGCAACCGGCGTGTCGAGATCAAGATCCGCTGACGTGCTGGCGCGTTGGCGGGGGCGGGCGGGGACGATGCTGCGCCGACGGCCGGGCCCGACCCTGGTACTGAGCTGGGTACTGCTGCTGGTGCTGGTGCAGTCGCTAACGCCCTGGGCGATGCAGCCTTTGCGGCCGCTGGAGCACGCGCTGTACGACTGGCGCCTGCGCCTGCTGGCGCCGCCCAGCGCCAGCCAGCAGATCGCCATCATCGACATCGATGAACGCTCACTGGCCCTGCACGGGCGCTGGCCCTGGCCTCGGGGTTTGCTGGCCGATCTGCTGGAGGCCGCCGCAGTGCGCGAAGGCGCGCGCCTGATCGGGCTTGACCTGGTCCTGGCCGAGCCCGACCTCAGTTCGGGTCTGGCCACGCTGGACAGCCTGGCCAGCGGCGCACTGCGCGACGACACCGGCTTTGTGCAGCGGCTGCAGGCGCTGCGACCAGCGCTGGACAACGACAGCCGGCTGGCCGATGCCTTACAGCGTCTGCCTGTGGTGCTGGGTTTTCATCTGTCCAACGAGCCCGGTGCGGCGCGCATTGGCGAGTTGCCGCCAGCCTTGATGCCGGTGGCCCTGCTGGGCGCAACCGGCAGCGCCTTGCTCGACTGGGCCGGCCATGGCGGCATCTTGTCGCGCTTGCTGCAAGCCGGCGCACTGGGCGCTGGCCACCTCAATGCGCTGATCGACGACGACGGCACGATCAGGCGATTGCCCTTGCTGGTGCAATACCAGGGCGGCGTACAGCCGGCACTGGCGCTGGCCATGGCCAGAGCCTTGCTGGCCCAGCCGGCAGCGGCCGCAGGCAGCCAGGCGCTGGCACCGCTGCTGCTCGAACCCGCTGAGCCGCCGCTGCGTGCGCTGCGGCTGCAGGCTGAGCAGGCTGAGAAGGCCAGTCTGCGCACACCGGTGGATGCGCAAGCGCTGGCCTGGGTGCCGTTCGCGGCGCCGGGCGCCGCGTTTGACCGCTACTCGGCCGCCGATCTGCTGGCCGGCAGCCTGCCCGCCGATGCGCTGCGTGGCCGCGTGCTGCTGCTGGGCGTTAGCGCGCCGGGGCTGATCGATCAACGCAGCACGCCGGTTGATCCGGTGATGCTGGGCACCCAGGTGCATGGCCACATGCTGGCCGGCCTGCTGGAGGGGCGCGCTTTGGCCACGCCGGCCGCCGCCTGGCTGATCGAAGCGGCCTGGCTGCTGGCCAGCGGCGCGCTGCTGGTGTGGTGGCTGCCGCGGCTCAAGGTCTGGCAGGGCAGCTTGCTCAGCCTGGGCCTGTTGAGCCTGCTGCTGGCCGGCAACCTGCTGCTCTGGCGGCAGGCCGAGCTGGTGCTGCCGCTGGCCAGCAGCCTGCTGCTGCCGCTGCTGCTGCTGGGCACGCACCTGCTTGCGGCCTACCGGCGCGCTACCCTGGCCCGCCGCGCACTGGCCCAGCTGTTTGGCCAGTATGTGCCGCCCGAACTGGTGGCCAGGATGAGCCGCGAGCCCGGGCGCTACACCATGGTCAGCCGCAGCGCCGAGCTGACGGTGTTGTTTGCCGATGTGGCAGGCTTCACCTCGCTGGCCCAGCGCATGTCGCCGAGCGACATCAGCGCCATGATGAACCTGCTGTTCTCGCACCTGACTGAGGTGCTGCGGGCGCATGGCGGCACGCTGGACAAGTACATTGGCGACGCCGTGATGGCCTTCTGGGGCGCACCACTGGACGACCCCGATCATGCCCGCCATGCGGTGGCCGCCGCGTTGGCCATGCGCGCACGCCTGCCGGCCATCCAGGCCGAGCTGGCCAGCCGTGGCTGGCCGGCGCTGGAGCTCAACATTGGCATCAACACCGGCAGCATGGTGGTCGGCGACATGGGCTCGCGCCACCGCCGCGCCTACACGGTGATGGGTGACGCCGTCAATCTGGCCGCCAGGTTGCAGGATCTGTGCAGCCGCCAACGACTCGGGCTGGTGATCGGCGACGCCACCCGCGCGGCGATTGCGCCCCAGCTCTGTCTGGCGTTGGGCCAGGTTGAGGTGCGTGGCCGCCAGGGCTTGTTGCCGATCTGGCTGCCGCTGCCGTGGCGGGCGGGCGAGGATGCGCAGGCCGATGCGCTGGCAGCGCGCTGGGCCGCCATCTGGCAAGCCCAGCGCGACGGCCGCCTGGCGCAGGCCCGCGCGCTGCTCGACGGCCTACCCGACATGGACCGCGAGGGCCCGCTCTACCGCTGGCAAGTGCAGCAATTGCAGCAGTAGCAGCAAGTGCAGCAATTGCTGCAACCGCCATCGCAGGCTCAGCCTCAGCCGCCACCACCATCGCCCGATGCGCCGACACCCTGACGGCAAGGCCGCCGCCACAGTCATGCGGCACTGGTGGCGGCGTGAATGCGCCTCACTGCAGCCTGTCGTGCCGGCGTTTGGCCCGAGCGGCCTGCTACGCTGACGCCTTGACGGCGATGCCGCCGCGCTTGCGGCCTGTCGCCGCTGTCCCACCTGGGAGCCTGTCGGGTTTGGGGCGTCGAAAGCGAGAATTGGCTCCAGCGAGGACAGTTCTTGCCGGATTTGCAGCCCTACAGCCCAGCTATGGGGCAAAGAGACGGTGAGAAATGGACCGCTGCGGTCGATTCGCAGCCGACGCTCCCCAAGCCCGACAGGCTCTTGGCCATCACAAAAACTTCAGGAGACCCGCCCATGCTGACCCAGATCACCGACGCCGACCTGCCGCTGCAACGCGCCTACCGCTGGGAGACCGAGCGCGCCGACAAACCCGCTTTCACTCAGCCGATGGGCCAGGGCGTGGTGCGCGACTGGAGCTGGCAGCAAGCGATGCAGGAAACCCGGCGCATGGCGGCATGGCTGAAGGCGCAAGGCTGGGAGCCGGGCTCGCGCGTGGCCATCATGAGCAAGAACACCGCCTGGTGGATGATGGCCGACTGGGCGATCTGGATGGCCGGCCATGTCAGCGTGCCGATCTACCCCAACCTGGTGGCCGACACGGTGCGCCAGATCCTGGAGCATTCCGAGACCAAGCTGTGCTTCGTCGGCAAGCTCGATGACTGGAAGTCGATGATGCCGGGCATTCCGCCGGGCATGCCCTGCGTCACCACGCCACTGTGTGAGGTGCCGGGGCATACGCGCTGGGATGACATCATTGAAAAAACAGCGCCGATGAAGGAGAGCCCCACCTTCGCGGCCGACACCCTGGCCACCATCATCTACACCTCGGGCACCACCGGCATGCCCAAGGGCGCGGTGCACAGCTTCGAGGCCTTCGCCCACACCGCCAAGGCCAGCCAGATGATCATCGACAGCACAGCCGACGAGCGCGCGCTGTCCTACCTGCCGCTGGCCCATGTGGCCGAGCGCTGCCTGGTCGAGGGCGCGCAGCTCTACCTGGGCAGCCATACCTTCTTCGCCGAGAGCCTCGACACCTTCCTGGCTGACATGCAGCGCGCGCGGCCGACCTTCTTCTTCTCGGTGCCGCGGCTGTGGGTCAAGTTTCAGCAGGGCGTGCTGGCCAAGATGCCGCCCAAGAAGCTTGATCTCCTGATGTCGATCCCGATCCTGGGCGGCATCGTCAAGCGCAAGATCCTCAAACAGCTGGGCCTGGACTCGGTGCGCTTTGCCGGCACCGGCGCCGCGCCACTGCCCGCCGAGGTGATGACCTGGTACCGCAAGCTGGGCCTCGATTTGCTGGAGGGCTATGGCATGACCGAGCAATTTGCCTTTGCCACCTCGTCGATGCCGGGGCGCTCACGCATCGGCTATGTCGGTGAGGCCATGCCCTGCTGCGAAGTCAAGCTGTCGGACAGCGGCGAGATCCTGACCCGCGGCCCCGCGCACATGAAGCGCTACTTCAAGGAGCCCGAGAAAACCCGCGAAACCTACACCGACGACGGCTGGTTGCGCACCGGCGATCTGGGCGTGTTTGATGAGCAGAAGCGGCTCAAGATCATCGGCCGCGCCAAGGAGCAGTTCAAGACCAGCAAGGGCAAGTACGTGGCGCCTGCGCCGATCGAGAGCAAGCTGGGTGCCTTCACCCGCATCGAGGCCTGCATGGTCTCGGGCGCGGCCTTTCCCCAACCCTTTGCGCTGGCCATGCTGCCGATGGGCCAGTGGGCGGCGATGCAAGACACCGCTACACGCCAGGCTTTTGGCAGCGAGCTCAAGGCGCATATGGCGCATGTCAACGAGCAGCTCGACCCGCATGAGCGGCTGGACTTCATCGCCGTGGTGTCCGAGCAATGGACGGTGGAAAGCGGCTTTGTCACGCCCACGCTCAAGCTCAAGCGCAATGTGCTGGAGCAACATTACGCCGATCACTTCGAGGCTTGGGCCAAGCAGCGCCAGCCGGTTGTCTGGCACCAGGCCTGAGCGGCACGCACCATGAGCTCAGTTCGCCTCAACCCGCTCGATACCGCCTGGCTTTTTACCGAGTCACGCGCCACGCCTAACCATGTCGGCGGGCTGCTGCAGTTCCGCCTGCCCAAGGCTGCACCGAAGGACTTTCTGCGCCTGATGATGGCCGATTTCCGCAGCCACCGGCAGTTTAAGGCGCCCTGGAACCGGCGCCTGAAGATCGCCTTCAACAAGAACCCGCTGCCGGCCTGGATCGAGGACGAGGACATCGACCTCGAGTACCACGTGCGCCACGCGGCGCTGCCCTGGCCGGGCGGTGAGCGTGAGCTCGGTGAACTGGTGGGCCGCTTGCACAGCGCGCCGATCGACCTGGCCCGTCCGCCCTGGGAGTGCACCATCATCGAAGGTCTGGACGATGATCGCTTTGCGCTGTTCGTCAAGATGCACCACTCGCTGATCGACGGCATCAGCGGCATGAAGCTGCTGCAGGGTGCGATGTCCTTCGATCTGACAAAGAGCATGAACCTGCCGCCGTTCTGGGCGCCGAGCCCGGCCTTGCTGCCCGTGGCACGCAAGGCCGAGGCGGCGCCCACGGTGGCCAGCGCCACTGCAGCGGTGATTGAAGGCCTGAGCCTGCAGGCCAAGACGCTGCCGCAGCTGGCGGCGGCGTTTGGCAAGATCCTGCTGCGCATCGGTGACCCGAGCGACGGCCTGGCCGTGCCGTTTGACGCGCCGCGCTCGGTGCTCAACGGTCGGGTGCGCGAAAAGCGGCGCTTCTCCACCCAGCAATTTTCGATGGCTCGCCTGCGTGCCTTGGCGGCGGCTGCCGGCTGCACACTCAATGACGTGGTGCTGGCGGTCTGCGGCGGTGCGCTGCGCCGCTTTCTGCTGCAGAGCGGCAACTTGCCCGAGCAATCGCTGACCGCCGGCATCCCGGTCTCGGTGCGGCCCAAGGACGACGAAGGCACCGGCAATGCCATCAGTTTCATCGTCGCCACGCTGGGCACCCACATCGACGATCCGGTGGCACGGCTGCACGCCATCATGGCCTCGGTGCGCCATGCCAAGGCCCATGTGCAGGGCCTGCCGCGCCAAGCCATGCTGCAGTACACCATGCTGCTGATGGCGCCCACCATCCTGACCCTGCTCACCGGCATCGGCGGGCGCACGCCGCCGATGTTCAACATCACCATCTCCAACGTGCCCGGCCCCGACAAGCCGCTGTACTTTCGCGGCGCCGAATTGCTGTCGATCTACCCGGCCTCGATCGTCACCCATGGCCAGGCGCTGAACATCACTTGCGAGAGCTATGCCGGCCAGATGAATTTCGGCTTCACCGCCTGCCACAGCTCAGTGCCCAGCACGCAGAAACTGGCGGTCTACACGCTGGAGGCACTGGTTGAGCTGGAATCGGTGCTGCTGGCGCCGGCACTGCCACTTGCCGCGCCGCGCCGCCGGCTGGCCAAGCCTGCGGCAGGTGCTTCAGCGCAGGCCGAGCCGGCCCAGAAGCTTGCGCCGGCCAAGAAAACAGCGCCAGCCAAAAAGGCCGCGCCGGCCAAAAAACGTCGCGTGCGGCAGACGGGCTAAAACCGACGCCAGGCCGCACCCAGCGCAAGATCCATCAGCGGCCGCTGCTGGCAGCGCATGGTGCGATCTTTACAGCGGCGCCTATGCCCTGAAACGTGCTGCGTACCAGCCATTCGACGATGTCGGCCTCGTCGTGCTGGCCGCTGGCCTTGAGCACGGCGAGCACCGGGTCACAGGCGCGCGCATACAGCGTGTAGAGGATGACCTCGGGCGGCAGCACGGCGTCGAGCGCGCCCTCGCCTTGCGCCGCGACGATCCACTTGCCGAGCAAGTCGCTCAGCTCGATCAATCGATCGGTGTAGTTGCGGTTGGCGCGCAGGGCTGCGGTCAGCCGCGAGTTGGCCGCTGGCAATGACGGCATTTCGCCGGCCAGTTGCACCTTCAGCGTCCAGCGCACCAGGGTTTCGAGCTGGGCCCGCGCATCCGCCTGCGATGCCTGCGTGCGCTGCTCGGCAACCTGCGCAATGGCGCGCTCAAGCAGTCGGGTCATCGCCGCAGCGGCCAGTTCTTCCTTCGAGCTGAAGTGCTTGTAAAGGCTGGCCTTGGACAGCCCGGCCTCGGCCGCCACCCCATCGACCGTCATCAACTCGTAGCCCTTGCTGACGAGCAGACGATTGACCGCCTCGACGATCGCGTCCTCGCGCAGACGCAGCACTTGTTCTCGGTACGGTATCGAAGCCATGACCTGAGTGTATCTGATTTGAACCGATCAGTACATGATTGGTACTTGACATTCATAACCTGTACTGTGTAGTATTCAATGCATACTGAACAGTTCAGAGGCCCCGCATCCGTTGCGGCAGATCTGCCGTACGGCATTGACAGGACAGGAACCCCCATGCAGAGAATCGCCATCATCGGATCGGGCATTGCCGGCCTCGGCGCCGCCCGTGAACTGACCCGCTCAGCAAGCACCAGCCACGTCACGCTGTTTGAGGCCGGCGGCCATTTTGGTGGCCATGCCAACACCGTTGACATGACGCTCGACGGCGTCAGCCACGGCGTCGACACCGGCTTCCTGGTCTACAACGAGCGCACCTACCCGCGGCTGATGCGGCTGCTCGACGAGCTTGGTGTGGCCACTGTGGCATCTGAAATGTCGTTTTCGGTGCAAGCACGGCACAGCGGTCTGGAGTGGAGCGGCACCAACCTGCGCGGCGTGTTTGCGCAGCCCGGCAACCTGCTCAAGCCGCCGTTCTGGCGCATGCTGGCCGAGCTGGCGCGCTTCAACCGGCTGGGCACCGCGCTGGCCGCCTCGGGCAGTGAAGCCGCGCTCAACCAGACCCTGGGCGACTTTCTCGACGAGCACCGCTTCGGCACGCCGTTTCGCCAGTGGTACCTGCTGCCGATGATCGCCTGCATATGGTCATGCCCGGTTGAGCAGATGCTCGCCTTCCCGGTGGCCACGCTGATCCGCTTCTGCCACAACCACGGCCTGATGCAGGTGAGCAACCGGCCGCAGTGGCGCACCGTGCGCGGCGGCTCACGCGAGTACGTCAAGCGCATCGTTGCCGACCTGCCCGACGCCCGGCTGCATGCGCCGGTGCTGGGCGTACAACGCCGCCAGGCCGGCGCGCTGCTGCGCACGGCGCGCGGCGTTGAGCACTTCGACCAGGTGGTGTTTGCCTGCCACAGCGACCAGGCGCTGCACCTGCTGGGTGACGACGCCAGCCCGCTGGAGCGCGAACTGCTGGGCGCCATCAGCTACCAGCCCAATCGCGCGGTGTTGCACACCGACACCGCGCTGCTGCCACGGCGCCGCGCGGCCTGGGCAGCCTGGAACTTTGAGTCGGCAGGCCAGGATGAGCACCAAGGCGTCTGCCTGCATTACCTGCTCAACCGGCTGCAGCCGCTGCCTTGGCAAACGCCGGTGATCGTGACACTCAATCCGCTGCGCGCGCCGAGGCGCGACTCGGTGGTGGCCGAATTCAACTACGCGCACCCGGTGTTCGACCGCGCGGCGCTGGCCGCGCAGCGCCGCATCGGCGAATTGCAGGGCCAGCGGCGCAGCTGGTTTTGCGGCGCCTGGGCAGGCTACGGTTTTCACGAGGACGGCCTGGCCGCCGGCCAGGACGCAGCACTTGCGCTGCTGGCCGCCGGCCCGGCGCTGAGCCAGGCCGCCGATACGCCAGCCTGGCGGCAAGCCGCATGACCGCCTTGCCGCAAGCTGCCGATGCGGCGCGGCCGCTGCTCGGCCGCGGCCGCGTCTGGCACCGCCGCCTGCGCCCGGCCCAGCATGAGTTCAGCCACGCCAGCTACTTCTTGCTGCTGCCAATGCGCAGCCTGCGGGCGCAACCGCATGCGGCGCTGCACCGCAACCGCTTCGGCATGCTGTCATTCCAAGACCGCGATCACGGCGACGGCCGCGCCGACGCGCTGGCGTGGCTCGACAGCGTACTGGCCGCCGAGGGCATCACCGACGCCCAGGGCGAGGTCTGGCTGCAGACCTACCCGCGTGTGCTCGGCCATGTCTTCAAGCCAGTCAGCTTCTGGTACGCACACCGCAGCGACGGCTCGCTGGCGGCCGTGCTGGCCGAGGTCAACAACACCTTCGGCCAGCGCCACTGCTACCTGCTGCACGGCCCGACGCTGTGCTGGGGCGGCGAGATGCAGGCCGACAAGGCCTTCCATGTCTCGCCCTTCTTCGCCGTTGAAGGCCGCTACCAGTTCAAGTTTCTGCTCGACCGCGATGACAGCGGCAGGCCGCGGCACCTGGCCGCCAGCATCGACCTGCTCGACGACCAGGGCGTACTGCTGCGCACACGCCAGAGCGGCGTGCTGCAGGCGCTGGACAAGTCCAGCCGCTGGGGCGCCTTTCTGGGCGTGCCGCTGATGAGCTTGGTGGTGGTTGCGCGCATCCACTGGCACGCCATTCGGCTACTGATCAAACGACTTCCTTTCCATCGTTGCCCGCCGGCACCTGACCACTTTGTGACCCGATGAACACCTCCACCCTGACCGCACCCTCTTCGGCTCGCACCACGCCGCCCGCCGCCGCGCGCGCCGTGCTCAGCCTGTTGTCGCGCTTGCCGCACGGCGCGCTTGACTTGCAGCTGCCCGACGGCAGCACCGCCCGCTTTGGCAGCGGCAGCCCGCACGCCAACCTGCGCGTGCACGACTGGGCCGTTTTCGGCCGCGCGCTGCGGTCGGGCGACATCGGTTTCGCCGAGGGCTACATCGACGGCCACTGGGACAGCGACGACCTGAGCGCCCTGCTCACGCTGCTGGTGGCCAACCGCAGCGCGCTCGAGGCCGCCGTCTACGGCTCATGGTGGGGCTCGCTGCTGCACCGGCTGCGCCATGCGCTGAACCGCAACTCGCGGCGCGGCAGCGCCCGCAACATCCACGCGCACTACGACCTGGGCAACGCCTTCTACGCGCAGTGGCTGGACCCGTCGATGAGCTACTCGGCCGCCTGGTTTGACGGCGACACGACGCAGCCGCTGGCCCAGGCCCAGCAGGCCAAGATGCAGCGCGCGCTGAGCGAGGCCGGTGTGCAGCCCGGCGCACGCGTACTCGAGATCGGCTGCGGCTGGGGCGCTTTGGCGCAGACGGCGGCGCGCGACTTTGGCGCCCACGTCACCGGCGTGACGCTGTCAACCGAGCAGCTGGCCTGGGCGCAGCGCAGCATGGCCGAGGCCGGCTTGAGTGATGCCTGTGACCTGCGCCTGCAAGACTACCGCGACCTCGGCCGGGCCGCCGACAGCGAGCCCTTCGACGCCATCGTGTCGATCGAGATGTTCGAGGCGGTGGGTCATGCCTATTGGGACGACTACTTCAGCACCCTGCAGCGCTGCCTGAAGCCCGGCGGACGTGCCTGCATCCAGAGCATCACGATCCACGACGACTTGTTCGACCGCTACCTGCGCTCGACCGATTTCATCCAGCAGTACATCTTTCCCGGTGGCCTGCTGCCCAGTGTGGCGCAGTTCGAGGCCCATGCGCGCCGATTTGGCTTCGAGGTCGAGCGCAAGCTGCACTTCGGCGCCGACTATGCCGAGACGCTGCGCCGCTGGCGCGATGATTTCGTGCCGGCCGAGCCGCGGCTGCGGCCGCTGGGCTTCGACACCCGGTTTGTGCGCACCTGGCTGTTCTACCTGGCCTACTGCGAAGCCGCGTTTAACTGCGGTACCACCGACGTTGTGCAGTTCACGCTGCGGCGCAGCTGAATGTCGCGCATCCACCGCACCGATCAACTGCGCCGGCGCACGCTGGCCGCCACCGCGCTGCTGTGCCTGGCGGCGGGCTCGGGTGGCGCCTTGGCCACGCCAGCGGCCGGCCCGCCCGAGGAAGTCGGCGCTGCGCTACCGGCGGCGCGGTTGCTGGGCACGGCGACGATGCGCTTCCTGGGCTGGAGGGTGTATGACATTCGGCTGTGGGCCGAACCCGGCTTCTCGCCGCAACGGTTTGACAGCTTGGCTTTTGCGCTTGAGCTGCAGTACGCGCGCCGGCTTGACGGGGCGTCGATCGCCAGCCGGTCGGTCGAGGAGATGCAACGCCTGGGTCCGATCAAAGAGGCCCAGGCCAACAGCTGGCGGGCGGCGATGGCGCAGGCCTTTCCCGATGTTGTCGCCGGCGACCGCATCACCGGCCTGCACCTGCCCGAGCGCGGCACGCGCTTCTTTCACAACGCGCGGCTGACCCGGCAGATCGACGGGCGTGACTTCGCGCAGCTGTTCTTCGGCATCTGGCTGTCGCCCGCCACCTCCGAGCCTGCGCTGCGGCGCCAGTTGCTCGGCCCGCTGGCGTGATGACGCCGCTGCCCGCGCTGCCCACCGCCGCGCCATCGGCTGCGCTGCTCGCCTCACCGCTGGCCGGCCTGCGTTATGGCGCGCTGGGTTTTGCGCTGGCCTTCCTGTCGCTGCCGCTGTATGTGGTACTGCCCAGCCACTACGCCACCGTGCACGCGGTGCCGCTGGCCACGCTGGGCCTGGTGTTGCTGGTGACGCGGCTGCTTGATGCGCTGCTAGACCCCTTCATCGGCCAGGCGATGGACAGCGTGTTCGCCCGCTCGACCCGCCAGGCCTGGCGCATCGCCGCGGTGGCCGCTGCGTTGCTGGCTGTCGGCTTTGCACTGCTGTTTCTGCTGCCTGCAGGCGCGTCGCCGATCTTGGTCTGGCTGGTGGCGGCGCTGCTGCTCACCTACCTCGCTTTCAGCGTGCTGACCGTGGTGCACCAGGCCTGGGGCGCGCGGCTGGGCGGCGACGCCGGCCAGCGCGCCCGCGTGGTGGCCTGGCGCGAGGGCTTCGGCCTGGCGGGCGTGCTGGTGGCCAGCGTGCTGCCGAGCGTGTTTGGCCTGGGCACCACCAGCGCTGTGCTTGCCGGCGCGCTGGCTGCGGGCATCTGGCTGTTGGCGCGTGCGCCGCAGGCGCCTTCACAGCCATCACAGCCATCGGCGCAGCAGTTGCACTGGGCCCTGCCCTGGCGCAGCGCGGCCTTTCGCCGCCTGATCGCGGTGTTTCTGCTCAACGGCATTGCCAGCGCCGTACCCGCCACGCTGGTGTTGTTCTTTGTGCAAGACCGTCTGCAGTTGCCCGGCGCCGAGGCCTTGTTCCTTGGCGCGTACTTTGCCTGCGCGATGCTGTCGGTGCCGCTGTGGGTGCGTGCCGTGCGCAAGATCGGGCTGGCGCGGGCCTGGCTTGTCGGCATGCTGCTGGCCTTGCTGGCCTTCAGTGGCGTGCTGGCGCTGGGCGCTGGCGACCGCGTTGGCTTTGTTGCCGTCTGCATGGCCAGCGGGCTGGCGCTGGGCGCTGACTTGACGATCCCCGCCGCCATGCTGACCGGCGTGTTACAGCGCTCAGGCCATGGCACGCGGCTGGCCGGCGTTTACGTCGGCTGGTGGAACGCCGCCACCAAGCTCAACCTCGGCCTGGCCGCCGGGCTGGCGCTGCCGCTGCTGGCCCTTGCCGGTTACGCACCCGGCCAGCGCGATGCGCAGGCCCTGCAGGCGCTGACCTTGGCCTACGTGGCCGTGCCCTGCGCACTCAAGCTTGCCGCCGCAGCGCTGCTGTGGCGCTGGCGAAATTTTGATGGAGACATGTCATGACAACATCCCTTCTGCGGGACAACCCCGTCAGCACGCAGGCCGTTGCACGCGCAATGCCGCGCCGGCTTTTCGCGCTGGCTTTGGCCAGCGGCGCCCTGGCGCTGACAGGTTGCGCCGGACCGCGCCTGGAAGACCATGCAGGGCAACGCCCCGAGTTCGACTTCCGCCGCTACTTCGACGGCCCGGTGACGGCCCACGGCCTGGTCAGCGACCGTGCAGGCAAGGTGCTGCGCCGCTTTGTCGTGCTGATGCAATGCAGCTGGGTGGGTGACACCGGCACGCTGGACGAGGCCTTTGAGTACGACGACGGCGAGCGCCAGCGCCGCGTCTGGACGGTGCGCCGCCTGCCCGACGGGCGCTACGCCGGCACCGCCGCCGATGTGGTGGGCGAAGCGCTGGGTGGTTCGGCCGGGCCGGCGTTCCGCTGGCAGTACACGCTGCTGTTGCCGGTGCGTGGCAGCGTCTACGAGGTGCAGTTCGACGACTGGATGCACCAGATCGACCAGCGCAGCGTGATCAACCGCGCGGTGATGAGCAAGTTTGGCGTGCGCCTGGGTGAGGTCACCCTTGCCTTCAGCCGGCCGTGAGATGAGTTCCCCCCGCAGCGGCTTCGCCGCTCTCCCCAGGGTGCGGCACCCAGCGGCCCGGCAAAGCCGGTTCTGCGGCGGCTGCTTGCTTGCCGCAGCCTCAGCCGTCACGAGTGCGCTCGGACACCAACCACAAAAGAGAGGCGGGCAGTATGGCTCGGCCGCTTGATTTCATGGCACTCAATCCCAAACTCAGCGACTGGCGCGACCGTGTGGTGTGGATCGTCGGCGCGTCGTCGGGCATCGGACGCGCCACGGCCTCGGCCTTGCATGCAGGCGGCGCCAAGGTGGTGGTCTCCGCGCGCAACGCCGACACGCTGCAGGCCTTTGTCGATCAGCACCCAGGCAGCCGGGCCATCGCACTCGACGTCACAGATGCCGATGCGTTGAAGCGTGCGCTGGCGCAGGTGGTCGAGCCCGGCGGCGGCATCGACCTGGTGCTCTACTGCGCCGGCCATTACCAGGCGATGAGCGCCTCCGACTTCAAGCTCGCCGAAGCCCTGCGACACCTGCAGGTCAACTACGTTGGTGCGCTCAACCTGCTGGCCGCGGTGCTACCGCAATTGCGCTCGCAGCGCCGGGGCCACCTCAGCCTGGTGGCCAGCGTGGCCGGCTACCGCGGCCTGCCGCAAGCGATGGCTTACGGCCCGACCAAGGCCGCGCTACAGCACCTGGCCGATACGCTGTACCTCGACCTGCATCCTGAAGGCATTGGCGTCTCGGTGATCAACCCAGGCTTCGTCGAGACGCCCTTGACGGCCGGCAACCACTTCACCATGCCGGCGCTGCTGACGCCGGTGCAGGCCGCCAACTTCATGCTCGACGGCTGGGCACATGGCCGCTTCGAGATCCATTTCCCGAAACGCTTCTCGCTGTGGCTCAAGCTGCTGCGGCGGCTGCCCGATAGCTGGTACTTCGCGGCCGTGCGCCGCGCCACCAGGGCATGATGGCGGCCATGTCGACCCCAGCCACGCCGCGTTTGCGCGATGCCCGCGTCATGCGGGTGGTGGATTTCTACACATCGCTGACGCCGGCCAGCTTGGCGCAACTGCCGGCCGTCTATGCCGACGATGCGCACTTTGTCGACCCCTTCAACAACGTCAGCGGCCAGACCGCCATCCGCCGCGTCTTCGAGCACATGCACGCCGCGCTGCACAGCGCGCGCTTCGAGGTGCTTGAAGCCACCACCGAGGGCGACCGCTGCTTCTTGCTGTGGGACTTTCACCTGCGCCGCAAGCCGGGATCGGCGCCGATGATCATCCATGGCGCCAGCCGGCTGCAGTTCGCCGCCGATGGCCGGGTGGCCTCGCACCGCGACTACTGGGACAGCGGCCGCGAGCTGTATGAACACCTGCCGCTGCTGGGTGCGGTGCTGCGCGCCCTGCGCCGCCGGCTTGGCGCGGGTTGACCTGAACGAGGGGCAACAGGCTGGTCTTTACCGCATTGAGCGTTTGCCGAAATTCGGCTTGATGCGGGCGGCGGACTTGAAACGGGTGCACAGAGCCGGCAACGGCAGCGCTGCGCAAAAGGTGCTCTGATCGGGCAGAAGCTCGGGCTGCAAGCCCTGGTGTCGCGCACCAGAATTTTCGAGGAAGACACCGCCGTTCCCGCGCGCAAACTCGGGCCGGTCATGATTACCGGCAGCCTGGCAGGCCGGCAGGCCAGCGCCACGGCCAACCCGACCCACCCAGCGCAGGCCATCCGAGACCAGCGCCGACAAACCCAGGCAATCCAGAGTGTTGAAGGTGTTGCTGCCGACAACCTTGCCCACCGCGATGTCGCGTTCGCCCGAGGAGCCTGTCGGGCTTTGGGACACGCCCGACAGGCCCCTAAATCGCGTTGTGACGCCCAAGGCCACCTCGGGCTTGCTGATGCCGGCGGGGTCGATGGTCAGGCCGCCAAGAAATAGGGGCCTGTTCATGGCTGGATCACCCGCAGGGCCCACTCTCCAGGAACCGGGCTCGCCGCCGCAGCGGCGCCACATCGCAACGAGCAGGTGCAACCCCGCCCCCAACAAGACCAGCAGCGCGCTGCCGAGGCCCCAGATCACCCAGGTAGCGACAGTCAGGCCACCGGCCAGTGCCGGCGCGGCCTGAAGCAGTCCTTCGAACAGCCGGCGCCTGGCCCGACAGGCTCCTAGGTCATCGCCTGCACAATCTCTGGCGGCACCCAGGGTGCCAGCCATTCCGGCAGACGAAGGCCCTCGACGCCCGATGCGGCGCCTGTCAACGTGCCTGCGGTCGAGACCGCCCACACGGCGACCGCATTCACCGCCCAGACGGCCAGCGCCCAAGGCGCAAGAAGGCTAAAGATCACAAACCAGCTGGTGGCGTAAAGCATGATCGCTCACGCCAATCGCTCGCGCCGAGGGCAGCACCACCCCTTGGTCATGCAGTTGCTGGCCGCAGCGCGAACTTGACGAGTGCGCTCAGGCCGCCCGCCATGCAGCGGGCGATGGGTCGCACGCGGCTAGAGCGTCCATGCCTGCCCAGTGGCGGCGCGCGGCCTCGATTACAAGCACTTCGCCCTCAGCGATATGACAGTCCGCGTTGGCAACCGCGATGGCCAGGCGAAACACCCGCTCCCTGAGCACCGGGTCGGTCACCTCGGCCATCAGGGAAGCCAGGGCGACGTCGTCAACGTTCGCCAGCAACGAGCCACTGGCATAGGCACCGAGCATCAGATCTTCACAGAGTGTCTGGACAATTCCCGCCATGGCATTGGGCTGCAAGCCGAGTTCACGCGCTGCCTCCAAGTGGGCGAGGGCGTCCAGTTCGGATCGGCACACATGCCCGTCGGCGATAAGAACCAACGCAACGAGGCGTGCGGCGGCTTCGGGGCTGTTGCAGGGATAGGTACGCATGGCGGCTTCGTCTTTCAGGTAGAGCGCAAGAGCTCGGGCGAGGCAGATCGAGCAGAGGTCGCGCCCGGCGGACGATCTCTGGATCGAAACGCATTGGCTACTCGTGCCGGTGGCGGCGCTGCCCCCGGGGCGTGGGCTGCGAAGTGGCTGTTCGAATCGGGATCAAGGCCAGTGCCCGCGGCTGATGCGCAAACCACGGGCTGTGCGATCCGGAGCCGCCGCGCCGATCCGAACGGCGCACGGTGATCACGATGCTGCGGCGTTGAGGGCCGCCGGGCTTTGCGCCGTCGCTGCCATCGAACGGCCTGCTGAGCTGGGCAAGCAGCCCCAGCAGCGGCCGAAGCGCATTGCGCAGCCCAGCCATTGCGCGCTGCTGCCAGTCAGGCCAGCCAGCGCCCTGTGGGTCGTTGGTACGGAGATGAGTCTGCATTGGAGAACCTCGATCAGGCTGAAACAGCCGCCACTGTCGGCTGTATCGACGCCGGTAAGAAGCAGGGTGTTCGAGATCCCAGGTGCGGAAAAAGCGAACCTTTTCGGATTCGCCTGCAGATCTGGACGTCGGCTGCAATCGATGTGGACTCAACCGCCGGCCACCGAGGCCGGGGCTAAAGGCAGCCGCCAAGCCGGTGCCGGGCGCAGCCACGTCGCAACATCATCAGAACCTGTAGCCGATGCCTACGCTGACGACGCCCTGGTTCCGGTCGACCGTGACAGGGCTGCTGGCTGCCTGATCGCCGAGCCGGTAGCCACCGAAGCCGGCAGTCGAGAACCATTGCGGATTGAAGGCATGGGTCCAGTTGATGCCCACACCGTAGCGGCGGATGCCCGCGTCAGCCTGATAGCTTGGCAATCCCGAATGCAGCGCCTGTGCCGGCGTCACACCAAACCATGCCTGCATCATCTTGCTGTCGGCCCATTCGGCCGAGGCATCGACGACCAGCCGATCGCTCGGCGTCAGTGCCAGTGCAAAACCGGCGCCGAAGCGGCCGTGCTGGCCCTTGGCGTCTCCGCTGATGCCTTGCTTGACATTGGCGGGCAGCAAAAAGGGTCGCAGGTTCCAGCGCACGAAGGCGCCCAGATCTGCGGCGGCATCGATGTCACCGAGACCGCGTAAATGCACCGAGTCGGACTCATCGCGACCCGGCCGATAGGACAGCACCGGTCCGAACTCGAGATCCGGCAACGACGAGAGGTTGTACCCAACACCCACAAGTGTGCCGGCAACGAAGCGCCCGTTGCGGTAGTTGCGTCTGGGCGCTGACATTTACGGCAAAGCCGAGCCCGGCCAAAGCCAGCGTCAGCGCAACTGCCCATCCCCGGTGCCATTCGGTAAGTTCGCTCTAGGAGCCTGTCGGACTTGGGGCGTCGAAAAGCGAGAATCGGCCCCAGCGAGGACAGTTCTTGCCGGATTTGCAGCCCCATAGCCCAGCTATGGGGCAAAAAGACGTTGAGGAATGGACCGCTGCGGTCGATTCGCAGCC
>JBBQJN010000043.1:0-17441 GCA_038325945.1 Burkholderiales bacterium
ACAACGCCTTCGTCGAAGGCATCGGCGAACGGCTGACGCCGCTGGCCTGCCCCCCGCTGCGCTTTGCCGTGCTGAAACCCGAAGCCTCGCTGTCGACAGCGGGTGTTTTCGGCCACCCGGCTCTGGTTCGCAATACCGAACCCGTTATACTCGCGGGCTCATCTGAGCAGATAGAACAGCAGATGCCCATCGATTGGGCATCCCACGGGGGAGCGAACGGTGCAGACCGGTTGCAAGCCGGTGGCAGCATCGAACGACCCTCGTCCCTGGCATTCGGACGCAACGACCTTCAGCCACCGGCCGAAGACCTTTGCCCGCAGGTTGCGAAGGCCGCCGGCTGGTTGCAGGCTCGGTTCGGCAACAGCCGCATGACCGGTTCCGGTAGTGCGGTCTTTGCCCGGATCGGCGGGTCGGTGGATGGGGTGGCAGATCCATTGGCCACGGCCTTTCAGGCGGAGTCGCTTCCGCCCGGCTGGACCGGTCGGATCTGCAGCAGTTTGGTCAGGCATCCGTTGCTGGGCTGGGCAGGCTGAGAAGTTTGAGGGCTGCAGCCATCTGGCTGTGGCCTGTGTAGGGGAGTCGCCAAGTTGGTCAAGGCATCGGATTTTGATTCCGACATGCGAGGGTTCGAGTCCTTCCTCCCCTGCCAGACATCATCCATCGCATCCCAGCGGATCCCGACCTGACGGAGAACATGCCGTGCTGTTCAACACCGTGCTGTTCACCGGCAATTCCAACCCGGCGCTGGCGCAAGAAATGGCCAAGAGCCTGGGCGTCGAGCTCGGCAAGGCCAGCGTCGGCCGCTTCTCCGATGGCGAGGTCACCGTCGAGGTGCAGCAAAACGTGCGCGCCCGCGATGTCTTCGTGGTGCAGAGCACCTGTGCACCGACCAACGAGAACCTGATGGAACTGCTGATCATGGTCGATGCGCTCAAGCGTGCCAGCGCACGCCGCATCACCGCCGTGATCCCCTACTTTGGCTATGCGCGGCAAGACCGCCGCCCGCGCTCGATGCGCGTCCCCATCAGCGCCAAGGTGGTGGCCAACCTGCTTGAGACCGTGGGCGTTGAGCGCGTGCTCACCATGGACCTGCACGCCGATCAGATCCAGGGCTTCTTCGACATCCCGGTCGACAACATCTACGCCAGCCCGGTGCTGCTGTCCGATCTCAAGAGCAAGGCCTACGCCGATCTGGTGGTGGTCAGCCCCGACGTCGGCGGTGTGGTGCGCGCCCGTGCGCTGGCCAAGCAAGTGGGCTGTGACCTGGCGATCATCGACAAGCGCCGGCCCAAGGCCAATGTGTCGGAGGTGATGCATGTCATCGGCGAGATCGACGGCCGCAACTGCGTCATCATGGACGACATGATCGACACCGCCGGCACGCTGGTAAAAGCCGCCGAGGTGCTTAAAGAGCGCGGCGCCAAGCGCGTGTTCGCCTACTGCACGCACCCCATCCTGTCGGGCCCGGCAGTCGACCGCATCGCCAACAGCCAGCTCGACGAGGTGGTGATCACCAACACCATCCCCTTATCAGACGCCGCCAGGGCCTGCAAGAAGATCCGCCAGCTGTCGGTGGCTTTTTTGTTCGCCGAGACCATCCGCCGCATCTCTGACGGCGAATCGGTCACTTCGCTTTTTGCCGAGCAGAACAACAACTTCTGATCGGCTTTCACCGGCCTGGACATCCTGTCCAGGGCGTCACCCAAGGTGCCTGGTCGCGGGCGCCTCACATGGAGCAACCATGAACTTCACCGCTTTCGAGCGCACACTGCAGGGGACCGGAGCGAGCCGCCGCCTGCGCATGGCCGGCAAAGTGCCCGGCATCGTCTTTGGCGCCGGCGAGCCGGCCATGATCGAAATCGATCACAACGCGCTGTTCTTCGCGTTGAAGAAAGAGGCCTTCCACAGCTCCATTCTGGAGATGGAACTTGGCGGCGCCACCCAGAAAGTGCTGCTGCGTGACTTCCAGATGCACCCCTGGAAGCTGCAAGTGCTGCACGTCGACTTTCAGCGTGTTGACGACACTACCCGCATCCGCAAGAAGGTGCCGCTGCACTTCATCGGCGAAGACGAGTCGGAAGCCGTCAAGACCGACAAGTGCACGATCTCGCACGTGTCCACCGAACTCGAGGTCGAGTGCCTGGCTACCCAGCTGCCCGAGTTCATCGAGGTCGACCTGGCCCACATCATCAAGGGCCAGTCGCTGCACGCGTCTGACCTGTTGATGCCGGCGCGCGTCAAGTTTGTCAAGCATGGCAAAAACGACCCGGTGATCGTCGCCGCGATGGCGCCCAAGGTTGAGGTCGAAACCGAAGCGGTGGCCGAGCCCGTCGCCGCCGTGCCTGCCAAGAAGGCTGCCAAGAAGAAGTGATGCCGCGCGGCCCCTGCGGGCCGTTGCGTCACAACAGAAGCCCCGCGTTGCGGGGCTTCTTGCTTTGTGCCGCGCGCTGAGCGCTATCCCTTCAGCAGCTGTTCGGCGGCCACATAGGCCAGCCCCAATTGCTGCGCCACCGGCTCGCAAGTCACCTGGCCCAGCGCGACATTGAGGCCAGCGCGCAAATGCGGGTTGGCCTGCAGCGCGGCGCGCCAGCCCAGGTCGGCCAGCGCCAGGCCGTGGCCGATGGTGGCGTTGTTCAGCGCAAAGGTTGATGTGCGCGCCACCGCGCCGGGCATGTTGGCCACGCAGTAATGCACCACGCCGTCAACCACATAGGTCGGCGCGTCATGTGTTGTGGCATGCGAGGTCTCAAAGCAGCCGCCCTGGTCGATCGCCACATCCACCACCACCGCGCCGGGCTTCATGCGCGAGACCATCGCGCGCGTCACCAGCTTGGGTGCCGCCGCGCCGGGGATCAGCACACCGCCGATCACCAGGTCGGCCGCCAGCACCGCCTCTTCCACACTGTGCGCGTCGGAGTACAGGGTGCTGATGCGGTTGCCAAAAACCAGGTCGAGCTGGCGCAGCCGGTCAACGCTCTTGTCGATCACCGTGACCCGCGCACCCATGCCCACCGCCATTTGCAGCGCGTGCGTGCCCACCACGCCGCCGCCCAGGATCACCACATGCGCCGGCGCCACGCCGGGCACGCCGCCCAGCAAGATGCCCATGCCGCCGTGGCTCTTCTCCAGATGGGTGGCGCCGGCCTGCACCGCCATGCGACCGGCCACCTCGCTCATTGGTGCCAGCAGCGGCAGGCCGCCGCCGGGGCCGGTAACGGTCTCGTAGGCGATGCAGACCGCACCCGACTTGATCAGCCCGGCGGTCTGCTCGGGGTCAGGCGCCAGGTGCAGGTAGGTGTAGAGGATCTGGCCTTCGCGCAGCCGGGCAATCTCATCGGGCTGCGGCTCCTTGACCTTGACGATCATCTCGCCTCGGGCAAAGGCCTCGTCGGCATCGGCGGCCATTTGCGCACCGGCAGCGAGGTACTGCTCGTCGCTCAGGCCGATGGCGGCGCCGGCACCGGCCTGCACCCAAACCTCGTGACCATGGTTCACCAGCTCGCGCACACTGGCCGGCGTCAGCCCGACACGGTATTCATGGTTCTTGATTTCTTTGGGAACGGCGATGCGCATGAGTGTCTCCGATGGTGGGAAAGCTGATTTTGCGAACGAGGCTGTCGAATCATGAAGCCGCATCACACGAAGTACAACTACAGTAGTTGCACTGATGAACGCCTTCGACCCCGCCGCATTGGAGTGCTTGGCCGCGCTGGCCGATGCCGGCAGTTTCGAGCGCGCGGCGCAGCAACTGGCGATCACCCAGTCGGCCGTGTCGCAACGGCTGCGCGCGCTGGAAACCAGCCTGGGCCGGCTGCTGGTGGTGCGCTCGCGCCCTTTGCGGCTGACCGAACCGGGCAAGCTGCTGCTGCGCTACGCCCGGCAGATGCAGGCCATGCGTGCCGACATCGCCCGCGAGATGGGCGCCACGCCGGGCCAGCATGAGCGCCTGCCGATTGCGGTCAATGCCGACAGCCTGGCCACCTGGGTGCTGCCAGCGCTCGACGCCGTGGTGCATGCCGGGCTGCAGCAGGGTTTTGGCCTTGAATTGGTCGTCGATGACCAGGACTTCACCCATGAGAGCCTGCGCGAAGGCCGGGTGCTGGGCTGCGTCAGCACCGTGGCCGATGCCTTGCGCGGCTGCAGCGTGGCGCCGCTGGGTTGCATGCGCTATGTGGCCGTGGCCAGCCCCGGTTTCATCCAACAAGCCATGCCCCAGGGTCTGAACCGCGGCAACTTTGCCCGGCTGCCCTGGCTGGTGTTCAACCGCAAGGATGACAACCATGCGGTCTGGGTAGGGCAAGCTTTCGGCCTGAGCGAGCCGCGGCTGGTCGAGCGCCACGTGCCCTCCACCGAGGCCCATGCCCGCGCCGCCGTGCTGGGCTGGGGCATCGCTGTGATGCCCGAGCAGTTGGCTGCGCCGGCGCTGGCCACCGGCAAGCTGCAGGCGCTGCACCCCGCAGTGTTTGTCGACGTGTTGCTGCACTGGCACCAGTGGAAGCTGCGGCCGGGTGGCGAGACCGACCTGCCCGCCGCCGCCACTGTGGACATGCCGCTGCGCGCCGGCGCGCTGGATCTGGTAGGCCGAGCGCTGGCCGATGGGGCTCGCAGCAGCCTGCGGCGGCCACCACCACCACCACCCTGAACACACCGCTGGTCAGCGCATCGTGCACTTCCTGTCCGGCCGCACGCCGGGATAATCGCCGACATGATCCGATTGATAGTGGGCCTGGGCAATCCCGGCCCTGAATACGAACAGACCCGGCACAACGCCGGCTTCTGGTGGGTGGGTGCGGCGGCACGGCAGCTCAGCGCGACGCTGGCCTTTGACCGCAGCTACCACAGCCTGGTAGCGCGGGTGAACCGCCACGACGCAGCCCAGGGCCCGGTCTGGCTGCAGCAGCCGATGACCTACATGAACCTGTCGGGCAAGGCGGTGGCACCGCTGGCGCGCTTCTTCAAGATCGAGCCGGCGCAAATCCTGGTGGTGCATGACGAGCTTGATCTGCTGCCCGGCCAGATCAAGCTCAAGCAGGGCGGCGGCGCGGCCGGTCACAACGGCCTCAAGGATTTGCTGCTGCAACTGGGCTCGCCCGACTTCTGGCGGCTGCGCATCGGCATCGGCCACCCCGGCGTGCGTTCAGAAGTGGCCGACTTTGTGCTGCGCAAGCCGCCGCTGGACGAGCGCATCGCCATCGACAAGTGCATCGCCGATTCAGTGGCCACGCTGCCGTTGCTGCTTGACGGCGCGATGGATCGCGCGATGATCAAGATCCACGCCAAGCCGCCGCGGCCCAAACCGCCGCGTCCGGCCGAAAGCGACCCGCCCGCGCCGCCGCCCGCCAAGATCAGCGACGACAGCGCCGGCTGAGCCATCAGTCCTGAGCCATTACCCAGAAGGAGGCTGCCATGCCCGCTCGCCCTCGATCTGACGCGTGGCGCTGGCTGGCCGGCAGCTTGTTGCTGCTCGGCGCAGGGTTTGCACTGGCTCAGGCGCCGGCAGGCGGCGTCTACCGCTGCGGCAACAGCTATTCGGACGCGCCCTGCCCCGGCGGACAAGCGGTGGGCACCGACGATGTGCGCAGTGCTGCGCAGCAACGCCAGGCGCAGGAGGTCAAGCAGCGTGACGCCGCCATGGCCGAGAAGCTGACCACTGAGCGGCGGGCCCGGGAGCGGGCGGCGGTGCCTCAACGGGCGGCCGGCATCGGCCCGCTGGCCGCCGATGCAGCCAAAGCGGCCAAGCCAGCGGCCAGTGCGCCGCAGCCGCGCAAGGTGAAGAAGACCCAACCCAGGCCGATCAAAGCACCCAAGCCAAGCCGCTCAGGCTGATCGGCTGCAAGACCTCAGGCCGCTTTTATGGCGATCAGCAGCCGGTACTTGGTCCACAGCTGATCCTTGCTCTCCGGCCGCTGCGGATCAACCGGGATGCAGGCCACCGGACAGACCTGCACGCACTGCGGCTCGTCAAAGTGGCCTACGCACTCGGTGCAATGGCCTGGATCGATCTGGTAGAACTCCTCGCCCATCGAGATCGCGTCGTTGGGGCATTCGGGCTCGCAGACGTCGCAGTTGATGCATTCGTCGGTGATCATCAGCGCCATGGCGGCCTCCAAAGACCGACGAATACGGCCTCGGCTTGCGGACGTCCGGCACCGGCGCAGGTGATGCTAAAGCTCATCGATCTGCAGCGTCGGCGGGCTTGCGCGCCACCCGCTCTTTGAGCCGCTCCAGCACGGATGGCGCCACAAACTTGGAGACATCGCCGCCCAGGCTGGCGATCTCGCGCACAAAAGTGCTGCTGACAAACTGGTACTGGTCGGCCGGCGTGAGGAACAGCGTCTCTACCTCGGGCATCAGCTGGCGGTTCATGCCGGCCATCTGGAACTCGTAATCGAAGTCGCTGACCGCGCGCAGCCCGCGCACCACCACGTTGCCGCCGTTGTCGACCACAAAGTCGCGCAGCAGGCCACGGAACGGCACCACCTCGATGTTGCCGTAGGGCTTGGCGATCTCGCGCGCGATCTCGAGCCGCTCGTCAACATTGAACATCGTGCGCTTGTGATGGCCGGCCGCCACCGCAACGATCAGCTTGTCGAACAAGTTGGACGCCCGGCGCATCAGGTCTTCGTGCCCCAGGGTCATCGGGTCGAAGGTGCCGGGGTAGACGGCGGTCATGAACTTGGCCAGGGTCACGGGCGTCTCCTCGTTGTTCGAATGTTTGGCGCTTGGCTGCGGTCAACTGCTGCGACGCAGCAAATGATAGTTCACCAGCCCTGCGCGACCCTGACGCGCCAAGCTCAGGGCGGGCGGCAGATCGGCGGCGAGCAGCGGCGCCGGGCTTTCCAGGTACAGGCAGCCACCTTCCACCAGCAGCGGCGCGGCGGCAGCCAGCGCGGCCGGCTGCAAGCCAGCATCAAACGGCGGGTCGAGCAGCACCAGCTCAAAACGGGCCGGCGCGCAGCGCGACATCCAGGCCAGTGCGTCGCCGGCTTCGACGCGCAGTGTCGCCACCTGCAGCCGCGCCTGGCTGGCCCGCAGGCTGGCCACCAGCGCCGCATCGCGCTCGAGCAGCAGCACCTCGGCGGCGCCGCGCGAGGCCGCCTCGAAACCCAGCGCGCCGCTGCCGGCAAAGGCATCGAGCACACGCCAGCCCGACAAGTCTTGGCCCAGCCAGTTGAACAAGGTTTCTCGCACGCGATCAGGCGTGGGCCGCAGGCCGGGTCGGGCGGCCACCGGCAGCTTGCTGCACTTGAGCGCGCCACCGATCAGCCGCACCTCATGCGCCGTAGCGCCACGCGCCCGCGGCTTCACAGCCGCACCGGGATGCCGTGCGCAGCCAACACCGCCTTGGCCTGGCCGACGCTGAACTCGCCGTAGTGGAAGATGCTGGCGGCCAGCACCGCGTCAGCACCGCCGATCTGTATGCCCTCGGCCAGGTGCTGCAGTGCGCCGACGCCGCCCGAGGCGATCACCGGCACAGGCACCGCGTCGCTGACGGCGCGGGTGAGTTCAAGGTCGAAGCCGATCTTGGTGCCGTCGCGGTCCATGCTGGTGAGCAGGATCTCGCCAGCGCCAAAGTCAGCCATCTGCCGCGCCCAGCCCACTGCGTCCAGCCCCATGTTCTTGCGTCCGCCGTGGCTGTAGACATCCCAGCCTGGGCCGCGTGCGGCCAGGTCATCACCTTGGCGGCGCTTGGCGTCGATCGCCACCACGATGCATTGCGCACCGTAGCGCGCCGAGGCCTCCTGGATCAGCGCCGGCCTGGCGATCGCCGCCGAGTTGAAGCTGACCTTGTCGGCACCGGCATTGAGCAGCCTCCGCACATCGGCCACGCTGCGCACGCCGCCGCCCACGGTAAGCGGGATGAAAACCTGCGAGGCCACCGCCTCGATGATGTGCAGGATGACGTCGCGGCCGTCGCTGGTGGCGGTGATGTCGAGGAAAGTGAGTTCATCGGCGCCCTGCTCGTTGTAGCGCGCGGCGATTTCCACCGGGTCGCCGGCATCGCGCAACTCAAGAAAGTTAACGCCCTTGACGACACGGCCGCCAGTGACGTCAAGGCAGGGGATGATGCGTTTGGCAAGCATGGCGGCTGGGCTGGGAGTGGGCCCGGGATTATCTCGCCCGGACGCGGCTGGCGGCTGGCGGCTGGCGACTGGCGGCTGGCGGCTGGCGGCTGATGATTGAGCCGCGGCTGACGCGTTGCGCCGCCGCGCTGGCCGCTGGCTCAGCCCGCCAGTTCGTCGGCGCGCAGCTGCGCAGCGGTGAAATCCAGCGCGCCGTTGTAGATCGAGCGGCCGCAGATGACGCCGGCAATGCCCTCAAACTCGACGGCGCAGAGCTGCTCGATGTCGCTGATGCCCGACAGCCCGCCCGAGGCGAACACCGGAATCGTCAGTGCCTGGGCCAGTTTGACGGTGGCCTCGATGTTGATGCCGGTGAGCATGCCGTCGCGGCCGATGTCGGTATAGATCACGCCCTCGACGCCGTAATCCTGAAACTTTTTCGCCAGGTCGATCACCTCGTGGCCGGTGAGCTTGCTCCAGCCGTCGGTGGCCACCTTGCCGTCCCTGGCGTCGAGGCCAACGATGATGTGGCCGCCAAATGCCGTGCAGGCGTCACGCAGGAAACCCGGGCTCTTCACCGCCGCAGTGCCGATGATGATGGTGCTGACGCCGTCGTCGAGGTAGCGCTCGATGGTGTCGAGGTCGCGGATGCCACCGCCCAGTTGCACCGGGATGTCGTCGCCCACTTCACGCAGGATGGCCTTGATCGCCGGCTCGTTGATCGGCTTGCCGGCGAAGGCGCCGTTCAGGTCAACCAGGTGCAGCCGCCGTGCGCCGGCCTGCACCCATCGGCGCGCCATCGCGGCCGGGTCTTCGCCGAAGGTGGTGGAGACGTTCATGTCGCCCTTTTCGAGGCGAACACAGTGACCGTCCTTGAGGTCGATGGCAGGAATCAGCAGCATGGCCGGGGTACAGAAGGTTAAGTGGAATGGCGCGCGCAGCAGGTCGGTTGCTGGACCAGCGGCTCAGGGCCGCCAGGCCAGGAAGTTACGGTACAGGGCCAAACCCTGGTCGGAACTCTTCTCCGGGTGAAACTGCGTAGCAAAAATGTTATCTCTCGCCACCGCGCAGGTAAAGCGCTCACCGTAGTCGGTGAAGCCTGCACTGTGGCGCGCTTCGGACGGCGCGGCGTAATAACTGTGCACGAAGTAGAACCAGCTGTCCGCTTGCACGCCCTGCCAGATCGGGTGCGTCACGCCGCCGTGGATTGCCGGCGCCACCTGGTTCCAGCCCATCTGCGGCACCTTGTAGCGGCTGCCGTCGGGCTGCAGCCGGCCGTCGAGCTGAAAGCGCTTGACGCGGCCGGCGATCAGCCCCAGGCCAGGCGTGTCCTGCTCCTCGCTGTGATCCAGCAGCATCTGCATACCCACGCACACGCCCATCAGCGGTTTGCTGGCGGCGGCTTCGAGCACGGCCTCGCGCAGGCCAGAGTCATGCAGCTCGCGCATGCAGTCGCGCATCGCGCCCTGGCCGGGCAGCACCACGCGCTCGGCGGCGCGCACCTCGTCGGGCTGTTGCGTGACGATCACCGTCAAGCCCGAATCGGCCGCCACATGCAGCACCGCTTGCGACACCGAGCGCAGGTTGCCCATGCCGTAGTCGACAACCGCAACGGTTCTGCCAGCCCCTCGGCGAACTTTTAACTTCGCCGATCCCCCGAGGAGATGCGGGCCGGCTTGGGGCGGCCCGGCGCTCGGCCCGCCGCCGCCACCCATTACAGCGACCCTTTGGTGGATGGAATGACACCTGCCGATCGCGCATCAGGCGTCAGCGCCATGCGGATGGCACGGCCGAAGGCCTTGAACACCGTCTCGGCCTGGTGGTGGGCGTTGTCGCCCTTGAGGTTGTCGATGTGCAGCGTGCACAGCGCATGGTTGACGAAACCCTGGAAGAACTCGAAAGTCAGCTGGGTGTCGAAGGCGCCGACCATGCCCGACTTGAACGGGATGTCGAGGTGCAGGCCGGGCCGGCCGGAGAAATCAACCACCACGCGCGACAGCGCCTCGTCCAGCGGCACATAGCTGTGGCCGTAGCGGGTGATGCCGCGCTTGTCGCCAATGGCCTGTGCCACCGCCTGGCCCAGCGTGATGCCGACGTCTTCCACCGTGTGGTGGCCGTCGATGTGCAGGTCGCCCTGGCACTCGATGTCGAGGTCGATCAGGCCGTGGCGCGCCACCTGGTCGAGCATGTGGTCGAAGAAGCCAATGCCGGTGGCAAAGCGGCCGGCACCGGTGCCATCGAGGTTGAGGCGGACGCGGATCTGCGTCTCCTTGGTGTCGCGTTGCACATCTGCGGTGCGGTCGGCAGGGCGGTCCATGGGCAGCTTTCGAGGTTTGGTCAGAGCGAAGCGCGCAGCGCGTTGAGCATGCGCAGATTTTCTTCCGGCGTGCCCACGGTGATGCGCAGGCAGTTGGCCAGCAGCGGATGCAGCGCCGAGACGTTTTTGACCAGCACGCCGCGCTGGCGCATACCGGCAAACACCGCCGCCGCGTCGGCCACGCGCACCAGGATCATGTTGGCCTGGCTGGGAAAGGGCGTGACACCAGGCAGATCGGCCAGTTGCGCGAACACCCGCTCGCGCTCGGCGCGGATCAGTGCGGCTTGGCCGGCATAGTCAGCGGCATGGGCCAGCGCAAACAGCGCGGCCTCGGCATTGAGCGCGCTGATGTTGTAAGGCGGGCGCAGCTTGTCGATCTCGGCAATCAAGGCCTCGGCGCCCATCAGGTAGCCGATGCGCACGCCGGCAAGGCCAAACTTGCTCATCGTGCGCATCACCAGCACATGCGGGTGGCGGCGCATGCGGTCCATCGAGTCACGGGCGGCAAACGGCTGGTAGGCCTCGTCCATCACCACCAGGCCGTTGATGCGGCCCATGGCGTCAATGCAGCGGTCGATGGTCTCGTCGCGCCACAGATTGGCCGTGGGGTTGTTGGGATAGGCCAGGTAGAGCAGCGAAGGCCGCTGTTCTTCGATGGCGGCCAGCATCGCCGCCTCATCGAGCTCAAAGTCCGCCGTCAGCGGCACGCCGACAAAGCGCTGGCCCTGCAGCTGCGCCGACATCTGGTACATCACGAAGCCCGGCAGCGGCGCCATCAGCACCGCACCCGGCAGGTCGCAGGCCAGCGCCAGCAGGCTGATCAGCTCGTCCGAGCCATTGCCCAGCATCAGGCCCAGGCCCGGGCTGAGGCCGGCATGGGCGGCCAGTGCGGCGCGCAAATCAGCGACCCGGTTTGCCGGATAGCGGTTGATCGCCACCCGGCCCAGGCGCTCACCCAGTTGCTGCTGCAACACAGGGCTCAGCGAATACGGGTTCTCCATCGCGTCGAGCTTGACCAGGCCGGCGCTGTGCTGCACGGCGTAGGCATGCATGCCCTGGATGTCCTGGCGGATGACGCGGGCGATGCTGTCTTCGAGTTGACTCATGGCTTGTGTTTCTTGAGACGGAATTCGGCCGCCATGGCGTGGGCCTGCAGGCCTTCGCCATAAGCCAGTTCGGCAGCGATCGGCCCCAGCACCTGGGCGCCGGCTTCGCTGACTTCGATCAGGCTGCTGCGTTTCTGGAAGTCGTAGACCCCCAGCGGCGACGAGAAACGCGCCGTGCCCGAGGTCGGCAGCACATGGTTGGGCCCGGCGCAGTAGTCGCCCAGGCTTTCACTGGTGTAGGCGCCGAGAAAGATCGCTCCGGCATGGCGCAGCAGCGGCTCCCAGCGCTGCGGCTCGCGGCTGCTCACCTCCAGGTGCTCGGGCGCGATGCGGTTGCTGATCTCGCAGGCCTGATCCATCGACGCGGTGTGGATCAGCGCGCCGCGGCCCTCCAGGCTGGCGCGGATCACGTCGCGCCGGGGCATGGCCGGCAGCAAGCGATCAATCTCGCGCTGCACGGCGGCAATGTAGTCGGCATCGGGGCAGAGCAGGATGCTTTGCGCCAACTCGTCATGCTCAGCCTGGCTGAACAAATCCATCGCCACCCAGTCGGGCGGTGTCGTGCCGTCGGCCAAAACCAGGATCTCGCTGGGCCCGGCGATCATGTCGATGCCGACCTGGCCAAACACCCGGCGCTTGGCCGCCGCCACGTAGGCGTTGCCCGGGCCGGTGATCTTGTCCACCCGTGGGATGGTGGCGGTGCCGTAGGCCAGCGCGGCCACGGCTTGCGCCCCGCCCACGGTGAAGACGCGGCTGACACCCGCGACAAAGGCGGCCGCCAGCACCAGCGGGTTTTTGTCGCCACGCGGGGTGGGCACCACCATGATGATCTCGGCCACCCCGGCGACATGGGCGGGGATGGCGTTCATCAGCACCGACGACGGGTAGGCGGCCTTGCCGCCAGGCACGTAGATGCCCACCCGGTCCAGCGGCGTGACCTTCTGGCCCAGCAGGGTGCCGTCGTCGTCGCGGTACTGCCAGCTCAGGCCGCAGGCCTGCAACTGGCGCTGGTGGTAGCTGCGCACCCGCGCGGCAGCGGCTTGGAGGGCGTCGCGCTGTGCCGGGGTGATGGCCTCAAAAGCGCGCTGCAGCTCGTCGCGGCTCAGCGCCAGCGCGGCCATGTCACTGGCGGTCAGGCCGTCGAAGCGGGCGGTGTAGTCCAGCACGGCGGCGTCGCCGCGCAAGCGCACGTCGGCCAGGATGTCGGCGACACGCTGCTCGATCGCATGGTCGGTCTCGGCCGACCAGTGCAGCACGCGCGCAAACTCGACTTCAAAGTCGGCGGCGGCGGTGCTGAGCTGGCGGATGTTGACGGCGGTCATGGTGGCCGATCAACCGGCCGCACGGGCAAATGCGTCGATCAGCTGGCGCATCGGCTCACGCTTGAGCTTGAGCGCGGCCGGATTGACCACCAACCGCGAGCTGATGTCCATGATGCGCTCGACCTCGACCAGGTTGTTGGCCCGCAGCGTGCCGCCGGTGGAAACCAGGTCAACGATCGCGTCGGCAAGCCCGGTAAGCGGTGCCAGTTCCATGCTGCCGTACAGCTTGATCAGGTCCACGTGCACGCCCTTCGTCGCGAAGAACTCGCGGGCGATGTTCACGTACTTGGTAGCCACCCGAAGGCGCGAGCCCTGGCGCACGGCGCTGGCGTAGTCGAAGTCGGCGCGAACAGCCACGCTCACCCTGCACTTCGCGATGCGAAGGTCCAGCGGCTGGTACAGGCCGCCGCCGCCCCAGTCGGCATTGTGTTCAATCATGGTGTCCAGGCCCGTCACACCCAGGTCGGCGCCGCCGTACTGTACATAGGTGGGCACGTCGCTTGCGCGCACGATCACCACCCGCACCTCGGGCCGGCTGGTCGCGAGGATCAGCTTGCGCGACTTCTCCGGGTCTTCCAGCACCTCGATGCCTGCCGCTTTTAGCAGCGGCAGGGTCTCGTCGAAGATGCGTCCTTTGGACAAGGCCAGAGTGATCATCACTTGACCCGTTCGATGTCGGCGCCGATGCCGCGCAGCTTGGCTTCCATCTGGTCGTAGCCCCGGTCCAGGTGGTAGATGCGGTCGACGATGGTCTCGCCCTGGGCCACCAGGCCGGCGATCACCAGGCTCGCCGATGCGCGCAGATCAGTCGCCATCACCGTGGCGCCAGAGAGTTTTTCCACGCCTTCGATCACCGCGAACTTGCCGTCCACCTGGATGTTCGCACCCAGCCGCACCAGCTCGTTGACGTGCATGAAGCGGTTCTCAAAAATGGTCTCGGTCACCATGCTGTGCCCGTGCGAGATGCAGTTGAGCGCCATAAATTGCGCCTGCATGTCGGTCGGAAAACCGGGGTATTCGGTGGTGCGAAAGCTCTGTGCTTTCAGCCGCCCTTGGGACTGGACACGGATGCCGCCATCCACCGCAGTCACCGTCGCACCGGCGTCACGCAGTTTTTCAATCACCGCCTCCAGGTGGTCAAAGCGGCCATGCTGCAAGACCACATCACCACCGGTGGCCGCCACGGCGCACAAAAAGGTACCCGCCTCGATACGGTCTGCAACCACCTGGTGGGTGCAACCGTGCAAGGATTCGACACCCTGGATGCGGATGCGGCTGGTGCCGTGGCCTTCAATCTTGGCGCCCATCTGGATCAGCATTTCGGCCAAGTCCGCAATCTCGGGCTCTTGGGCGGCGTTCTCCAAAATGGTTTCGCCGTCGGCCAGGCTTGCTGCCATCAAAAAATACTCGGTGCCGGTAACGGTAACCATGTCGGTGGCAATACGCGCTCCGCGCAGCCGGGTGCGGCGCACGCCGTTAACCACGGGCAGCTTGGCGATCATGTAACCATGTTCCACCACAATCTCGGCACCCATGGCAGCCAGACCCTTGAGATGCTGGTCTACCGGGCGCGAGCCAATGGCACAGCCGCCGGGCAAGGAGACGGTCGCCTCACCAAACCGGGCCAGCAAAGGCCCCAGCGCCAACACGGATGCCCGCATGGTTTTGACCAACTCATACGGTGCCTCGGGCGAACTCAGCTTGCCTGCGTCCACGCGCACGGTGCCGTCATCGCTGCGGTCTACCTGCACACCCATGTTGCGGATGAGCTTGAGCATGGTGTTGACGTCTTGCAGGCGCGGCACGTTGCGCAGCGTCACCGGGTCGGCCGAGAGCAGGGTTGCGCACAGCTCGGGCAAGGCGGCGTTTTTGGCGCCAGAAATTTGCACCGTGCCGTTGAGTAGGCGTCCGCCGCGAATGCATAGTTTGTCCATCAGGTGGGCTTTCGGTTACGGTTCGGCAAAACAGGTCAAGCCGCTTGGGCCGCCCATTCGCTGGGGGTAAAGGTTTTCATCGACAGGGCGTGTACTTCGTCGGTCTTCATGCGGTCGCCCAGGGTGGCATACACCTTTTGGTGGCGCTGGATGGGACGCAGCCCCTCAAACGCGGTGGAGACGATGGTGGCGTACCAATGGCGACCGTCGCCTTCAAGTTGGCAGTGCTCGCAGGACAGGCCAGAGGTAATTAAAGATTGAAGTTGTTCAGCGGTCATAAGTCAAATAAATAAGGTGCAGGTGCTCAGCTGCGGATTTTGTAGCCGATGCGCAATAAAAGCATGGCCAGTCCGCTGGCAAGCACGGTAGCAGCGCCCACAACGGACAGGCTCAGCCAGTGCGAGGCGTCGCTGACACCAAAGAAGCCGTAGCGAAAGCCGTCAATCATGTAGAAAAACGGGTTGAGGTGGCTGGCCTGCTGCCAGATGGGCGGCAGCGACGCGATGGAATAAAACACGCCGCTCAAAAACGTCATGGGCATGATGATGAAGTTTTGAAAGGCTGCGAGCTGGTCGAATTTTTCTGCCCACAAGCCCGCAATCAACCCCAACGCCCCCATCAAGGTGGCGCCCAGCACAGAAAAAACCAATATCCACAGCGGGTGCGCAAATTCCAGCGGTGCAAACCAAGCGCCCGCCAACAAAACCCCAAAACCGACCACCAAACCGCGGATCACAGACGAGCCCACATAGGCCACAAACCAGCTCAAATGGGAAAGCGGGGTGAGCAATACAAACACCAGACTGCCCATGATCTTGCTTTGAATCAGGGACGACGAGCTGTTGGAAAACGCGTTTTGCAGCACGCTCATCATCACCAGACCTGGAACCAAGAAGGCGGTGTAGCCAACGTTGTTGTAGACCTTGACATGGTCTTCCAGCACATGTCCAAAGATCACCAAGTACATGAGTGCGGTGAGCACGGGGGCTGCGACGGTCTGGAAACCTACTTTCCAGAATCGCAGGACTTCTTTGTAGAGCAGTGTTTGCCAGCCGGTCATGGGAAATTCGATACCACGTTGGTTTCTTTACCGCGCTGAGCGCGCGGGGGCACGGCGCCACTTGCGCTGCGGTGCATGATTTCGATGAATACGTCCTCTAAATCGGCCTTGCGCATTTCTACGTCTTCTACCGCCAGGCCGGATTCACGCACGGCTGCCAGCAGTTGTTCGATCTCCAGCGCGTTGTGGGCGGGCAGTTGCACCACGCTACCCGTGACCCGTGCGCGGGCCGCCAAGGCCGGCGGCAACACGCCATGGGTTTTGAAGCGCAGCACATTGCCCGATGCCGCACTGAGCAAGGCACTGGTGCGGTCCAGCGCCACAATGCGCCCGGCTTTGAGCATGGCAATACGGCCACACAGGGCCTCAGCCTCTTCCAGGTAATGGGTGGTCAGTAAGACGGTGTGGCCTTGTTTGTTGAGCTTGGCCACAAACTGCCAAAGCGTTTGGCGTAGCTCCACATCGACACCGGCCGTGGGCTCATCAAGCACAATCACCGGCGGCTTGTGCACCAAGGCCTGCGCGACCAGCATGCGCCGCTTCATTCCACCAGAGAGCTGGCGCATATTGGCGCCGGCTTTGTCAGTCAAACCCAAGCTTTCAAGCAGTTCATCAATCCAAGCGTCGTTGTTTTTGACCCCGAAATAGCCAGACTGAAAGCGCAAGGCCTCGCGAACATTAAAGAATGGGTCAAACACCAATTCTTGCGGCACCACGCCCAACTTGCGCCGGGCTGCTGCCGGATCGCGCTGGACATCGCTGCCCAAGACGGACACCTGGCCGCTGGTGGCGCGGGTCAGGCCGGCCAAAATGCTGATCATCGTGGTCTTGCCCGCACCATTGGGGCCTAGGAGGCCGAAAAACTCGCCCTCTTCGATGTCTAGGCTGACCTGATCCAAGGCCAAAAACGACGATCCCTGGGGAGCGCGTGGCGACGGGTAGGATTTGGAAACGGATTGGAAGGAGATGGCGGTCATAGGAGTCGGCTATTTTAAGCGACCCACCTTGGAGCGATGTGCGCAAGGCCAATGCGATACGACGCAGCAGGATTCAGGCGCTGTGCAGCAAATCCTCAACGCCGTACAAAACGGCCAGATCGCGCAAACCATCTGGCAATCCCTGCACCACCATCGGTTTACCGACGCCAGTACAAACACGGCGCAACGCCAGCAACACCGCTAGCGCCGAGGAATCAAAATGCCGCAAAGGCGCAGCGTCGACCAGCACCGGCGAAGGCTGCTCCGCCAGGGGCTCGATCAACTGCGCCAAGCAATCGGTGGCCTGCGCATGGGTCAATTCGGTGGGCAACGTGAGCACATCAACCCTTTTTGGCGTTGGCCTTGTTGCGCTCCGTCAAGCTGGCAATCAAGCCATCTATGCCTTTGGCATTGATTTCCTGAGAAAACTGGCTGCGATAGGTTTCCACCAACCACACGCCGAGCACGTTCAGGTTAAAAATGCGCCAACCCGCACCTTGGCCGGGCGTCTTTTCCAGGCGGTAATCGAGTTGAATGGCGTCGCCACTGCCTCTAATTTCGGTGCGAACGATTACTTCTTTGTCATCCGCAGAGGCACGCATCGGCTTTAGGACGATGGTTTGGTCGGTGACCTGTGCCAACGCGCCGGCATAGGTGCGCAC
>JBBQJN010000044.1:0-17355 GCA_038325945.1 Burkholderiales bacterium
ACACACCCGATTGAGCTGCGCTACGGCACGCCAGCGGCGTTGCTCCTCCTCGCGGGCAAGAGCCCGCAGCGTCGTCGCGCCTTGCTGGCGCACCGCATCGCAGCCCACTCGGGCGTGTCCAACTGCGGAATCTAGGCTGAGAACTTGAAAAGCGGTGAGCCGGCAGCGAGATCAGCCGACGGGCGGTTTCGATGGCGATGTTGTCGGCGGTGTTGTCGGCGGTGTCGCTGCCTCGGCCTGTGGCTTGGGCGGCTCGGGCTCGGGCTCGGGTGGCAACAACAGCATCATCGCCAGTTCGGGGTAAAGCGGCTTGCTGATCAAGCGCGAGACGCCGCTGGCCAGCAGCGAGCAGGTCATCAGGCTCAGCACCATGGCATGGCCCGAGACCATCTCCATCACGATGATGAAGGCGGTGATCGGGCCTTGGGTGGTGGCCGACAAAAAGCTCACCATGCCCAGCGCGATCAGCGGTATCGCCGCCTCGCTGCCCAGACCGGTAAGCAGGGTCACGTCATGGCCGATGCCCGCGCCGATGGCCAGCGACGGCGCAAAAATGCCGCCTGGCACGCCGCTCCAGGCCGACAGCCAGGTAGCGCAAAACTTCAGCAAGGTGTAGACGCCGGGCAGGTCGCCCTGGCCCTCCAGCAGTGCGCGCGTGGTCTCGTAACCCGCGCCTGCGGTGGCGCCGCCGGTGGCGATGCTGATCACCGCCACGGCCAACCCGCAGCCGCCGGCAAAGCGCAGCGGATGGCTGCGGCGCCAGCGGCTGAAGCGGTCGGGCAGGCCACGCGCCGATACCACCAACAGCCGCGAGAACAGCCCGCCGGCCAGGCCTGCCGTCAGCGCCACCATCAAACCCGGCAGCAGCATGTTGCTGGTCAGCGTTTGCACGCGCAACTGGCCAAAATAAGTCTGATTGCCAAACACCGCCACCGACACCAGGCCGGCCAGCACGATGCTGGTGATGACCAGTGCGCTGTGCGAGATGCCGCGCCGCCGCGACAGCTTTTCGATCGCGAACATGATGCCGCCCAGCGGCGTATTGAAGGCCGCAGCGATGCCGGCGGCAGCGCCGGCAACCATCAGGTCATGGGCGTCGATGCCCGATTTGGGCGACAGCCAGCGCCTGGCCTGCAGCATCACACCGGCGCAGATCTGCACCGCCGGGCCCTCGCGGCCAATCGACAACCCCGCCAGCAGCCCGCCCGAGACCAGGCCCACCTTGGCCAGCGACAGCTTCAGCGAAACCAGCCAACTCAGTTGCCGCTCCGAGACGTCGTCGTCCAGCGCTCGCACCACCTGCTGAATGCCCGAGCCGCCGGCGCCCGGCGCAAAGCGTCGGGTCAGCCAGAGCACGGCGATGGTCAACGCCGGCGTCAGCAGCAGCGGCGACCAGCGCCACCAGCCGCCGCCGCCCTGGATGGTGGCGAAAGCATGGCTGGCGGCCTCGGCCAGCAGCGTGAAGCCGACCACCAGCAAGCCCGCTGCGGCGGCAAACATCAGCACCACGCCGCGGTCCAGCCATTGCCTGCCTGCCGTCAGCTCAACCTGCAGATTGCGCCAGAACTCGGGCTCAACATCACGCACCGTGTGCCAACCACCGCGCAGGGCCAGGCGCAGAGATCGCCACGCGGCGGCCAGCGTGATGCGTTGGGCCGGGCGGCCGGCGTCGGGGGGCAGGGGGTCTGTGGCCATGATGGGGTCGGGCGCATTGTGGCAAGCGGCCCGGCAAGGCCGGCCCGCGGCGAAACCCAGGCCAGGGACTGGGACTCGACGCAGGCACATCAAAAAAAAAGGAGCCATGCGGGGCCCCGAGCAAGGTCGCTGCTGACCGCCTCAGGCTGCTGCCTGCTGGACGGACCTCGACATTGTATTTGTGGGCATAAATGGTGGCGGGTCGGCGTCGGGTCGACGCCCAACATCAGGCCGCCAGGCCAGTGGCCATGCAAGTGGGCATGTGGCGGCCGTACCGGCCAACACGCTGCCGCCACAGAAGGGCCCGGAAGCCCGGCCAGATCGGGCCATGGACGCGGCCGGTGGCGCGGAAAATTCGCCGATGCAGCCCTTGCTCTGCCTAGACACTCCGCCGCGTGCCGCGCCTGTGCCCACAGCGCGGCCGGCCCGCGCGCCCGCCGCAACGCAGGCGCCCGGCGCGGCCACGCCTGCCAACCTGGGCAGCGCGGCCAGCGTTCCGGCGCAGCAGGCTGCGCTCAATCTATACGCCCGGGTGCTGGGCGAGCGCACGCTGGCGGCCGCCGCGCATCGGTTGGTGGCAGGCCTGGCGCTGGACCTCGGCTTCAGCCGGGTCAGCCTGGGTCTGCGCGAGCAGGGTCGCAGCCGGCTGCTGGCCTGCTCGAGCGGTGACATCAGTAACAGCCAGGCCGAACTACCGCAGCGCCTGCTGGGCGCGATGGACGAAGCGCTGGACCAGGCCATGCCGCTGGCCTGGCCACCAAACCAGGCCTTGCCACCCGGCGTGGCCGAGCACATTTGCGTCGAGCAAGCGGCCTTGCAGGCGCTGTGCGGTGGCGTGCTGGCCAGCGTGCCGCTGGGCCAAGGCGGCGAGGTCTTCGGCGTGTTGTGCGTGCAGCGCGACCAAGGCCCGCCGCTGAGCGATGCCGAACTGCAGCAACTGGTGCTGCTGCTGGGCCTGGCCACGCCCGCGCTGTGCTGGATGATGTTGGCGCAACTGCCCTGGCATCGCCGCACGCTGCGCGATCTGCAACTGCTGTGGGCCGCCTGGCGACAGCCCGAGCGTCGTATTGGCCGCCGTGTCGCCGCCGCCGCCGCCGCCGGCCTGCTGCTGCTGGCAGCGCTGCCCCTGCAGCATGAGGTGGGCGGCCGCGCCCGCATCGAGGGTGCCGAACAGCGCATGCTGGTCGCGCCGGTGGATGGCTTCATCAAGACCGCCCATGTGCGTCCGGGCGACCGCGTCGCCGCCGGCGCACCCCTGCTCGATATGCTTGAGCAAGATCTGCGGCTCGAACGCGAACGCTGGAGCAGCCAACTGGCCCAGCATGAAAACGCCTATGCCGCGGCGATGGCGCGCGCCGACCGCGTGGCCGCGGCCACCAGCATGTCCCGGGTAGAAGAGGCGCAGTCGCAGCTCTCGCTGGTCGATGGCCAGTTGTCGCGTGGCCGGCTGGTCGCGCCCTTCGATGGCCTGGTGACTCAGGGTGATTTCAGCCAGTCGATTGGCGCGCCGGTGCGCCAGGGCGACAGCCTGATCACGCTGGCCAGCACCGGCCAGTACCGGGTCATCGTCGAGGTCGATGAGACCGACATCGCCCGCGTGCAGCCCGGCCAGTTGGGTCGGCTGGCGTTGTCTTCGCTGCCCTGGGGCGGCCAGGATCTGGTGGTCGAGCGCATCGCGCCGATCGCCAAAGCGGTGGAAGGCCGCAATGTGTTTGAGGTTGAGGCAAAGTTGCCCAGCCCCAGTGACGAACTGCGGCCGGGCCTGCTGGGCCGCGCTCAGCTGGTGGTTGGCCGCACGCCGCCGTTGTGGGTCTGGCTGCAGCAGGCAGCGAATCGCCTGAAACTCTCCTACTGGTCCTGGTTGGGATGAGCGCGCTGTACAGCCCCCGCTGGTACCGCGTGGCCGGGCTCAAGCCGCGCTTGTCGCCCGAACTGCAGGTGCGCCGCCAGCGGCTGCGCGGCGAGACCTGGATGCTGCTGGCCGATCCGGCCACCGGCCGCAGCGTGCGGCTCAACGCTGCGGCTTATGCGCTGGCCGGCCGGCTCGATGGCCGCTGCACGCTGCAACAAGCCTGGGACGCCCAGCTGCAGCGCCCGGGCGAGGCCGCCAGCCAGGACGAAACGCTCGACCTGCTGGCGCAGTTGCGCGAGGCCGGCTTGCTACAGTTTGACCGGGCCGCCGATTTCGACACCTTGCTGCCGCACCTCGACCGCATCGAGCGGCCGGCCGGGCGCAACAGCCTGCTGGCCTGGCGGCTGCCGCTGGCCAATCCGGGCCGTTTGCTTGACTGCCTGGCGCCGCTGGCGGTGGCGCTGTTCACGCGCCACGTCGCCGCGCTGTGGGCGCTGGCCATGCTGGTGCTGGTGGCGCTGGTGGCACAGCATGCGCCGGCGCTGTGGGCCCATGGCCAGAGCTGGCTGGGCACACCGCGCTTTGCGCTGCTGGCCATGCTGCTGTTTGTGCCGATCAAGCTGCTGCACGAGCTGTCGCACGGGCTGGCGGTGCGGCGCTGGGGCGGCCGTGTGCGCCAGGCCGGCGTCACGCTGATGCTGGGCATGCCGGTGCCGTTTGTCGATGCCTCGGCGGCCTCGGCCTTTCCCCGCCGCCACCAGCGCGTGATCGTCAGCGCGGCCGGCATGATGGCCGAGCTCAGCCTGGCCGCACTGGCGCTGCCGCTGTGGTTGTGGCTGGACGATGGTCTGCTGCGCGACATGGCCTTTGTCACCTTGTTCATTGCCAGCGTCTCGACGCTGATGTTCAATGCCAATCCCTTCTTGCGGCTGGACGGCTATTACATTGCCAGTGACGCGCTGTCGCTGCCCAACCTGGGCCCGCGCAGCCGCCGCTGGTGGCTGGATTTGCTGAGCCGCCGGCTGCTGCAACTGCCGCAGGCCGAGCCGATGCCGGTGGCCCGTGGCGAGCCGCCCTGGCTGGCTGTCTATGCGCCGCTGGCCTGGCTCAATGCAATCACGGTGGCCGTGCTGGCCGTTGCCTGGCTGGGCCAGCTGTCGCTGGTGCTGGGCCTGGGTTGCGGTCTGCTGCTGGCCTGGCAGATGGGCCTGCGGCCGGTCTGGCGCTTGTTCTCGCAGCTGCGCCGCAGCGCGCTGGGCCTGACCAGCACGGCGCAGCGCTGGCGTCGCCTGGCGGGGGTTGGCGCCGCCGCGCTGCTGCTGATCATGCTGCTGCCGCTGCCCGAGCGCACGCTGGTGCAAGGCGTGGTCTGGCCACCCGATGACGCGCAACTGCGCGTTGAAGGCGAAGGCCAGGTCGAGGCCGTACTGCTGCAGGACGGCCAGGCGGTGCAGCTGGGCGATCTGGTGCTGCAGCTCAGCAACCCGGCGCTGCAAGGCGCGCATGAACGCCAGGCCGCAAGGCTGGCGGCGCTGGAGGCCACGCTGTTCAAGGCCATGCCGGCCGACGGCATCGGGGCCGGCGATGCCCGCGCCGAGCTGGCGGCGGCGCAGGCCGAGCTGGCGACGCTGGACCAGCGTGTGGCGGCCTTGCAATTGCGCGCCGGCGTGGCCGGTCGGCTGGCGCTGCCGCAGGCCGCTGATCTGCCCGGCCGATGGTTGAAACGCGGCGCGCTGCTGGGCCAGGTGATCACCGACGCGCCGCCCACGGTGCGCGTGGCGGTGCCCGAGTCGCAGGCACTGGATCTGCGGCGCCAGCAGCTGGGCGCCACGGTGCGCCTGGCGGCCTCGCCGCAGCACGCCCATGCCGCACAGCTGCTGGGCGAAGGCGGCGGCGCTGGCCGACGGCTGCCCAGTGCGGCGCTGAGCAGCCGCCATGGCGGCCAGGTGCTGACGGATCCTCAGGACAAGGACGATCTGAAGCCGCTGCAACCCGTGCTGCTGCTGGATCTGCGGCTGGCCGAACGGCCAGCCGAGCTGGCCAGCCGCATCGGCGAACGCGCCTGGGTGCGCTTTGACGGCGGCCTGGCGCCGCTGGCGCTGCAGGCGGCGCGCGCCATGCAGCGCCAGGCGATGCGCCAGCTCAACCCGCAGTTCTGAGTCGCGGCCATGCAAGTTCCGTTCGAGATCAGCCGCTTGCTGCCGGTGCCTGGCCCGGTCTGGGGCCATTACCCGCTGCGCCCGGCCGACGACACTGCGCCGTCCACACGGCGCTGGCAGTGGCGCAGCGCCAGCGCAGGCTGCCGCGCGGTGGCCAACGCCGTGCCGGCCCAGGCGCAAGTCTGGCTGACGATGCCGGCCGCAGAACAGGCCGTCGCCCTGGCGGCCTTGCGCCGCCGCCTGCGCCGCGACGGCCTGCAGCACGATGCGGTGGTGCAGGCGTTGGGTGTGGCCGCTGCGGTGGCCGAGCAGGTGCTGGGCCAACGCGCCCGGCCGACGCAGTGCCTGGCCGCCGCAGCGCTGCTGGACAACCGGCTCGCCGAAATGGCCACCGGCGAGGGCAAGACCCTGGCCGTCGCACTGGCCGCCGCGGTGGCCGCACTGGCCGGCGTGCCGGTGCATGTGGTCACCGCCAACGATTACCTGGCAGCGCGCGACGCGGCGACCCTGGCGCCGTTTTTCAACGCGCTGGGGCTGCGTGTGGCCACGCTGGCCGGGCTCGACGAGGGCTGCAGCGACGAGAGCCGCCGCGCCGTCTACCAACACGACCTGGTCTATGCCACCGCCAAGGCGCTGGCCTTCGATCACCTGCGTGACCGCCAGGCGATGCCGACGCTGCGCGAGCCCGAACTGCTGGCCAGCCGGCTGCTGGCCAGCGGCGGCGGGGCGCTTGCTGCCGCGCCGCTGCAGCGCGGCCTGTGCATGGCCTTGCTCGACGAGGCCGACAGCATCCTGCTCGACGAGGCCGAGATGCCGTTGATCCTGTCGCGCAGCGTGCCGCAGGCGGCGCGGCGGGCTTTCTTATGGCAGGCGCTGGCATTGGCCCGACAGTTGGCGAACGGTTTGCACTTCCAGGTGCACCCGGCCGACAAGCGCGCCAGCCTGAGTGATGCCGGCGACGAGCGGCTGGCCGAGTTGTGCACCGGCCTGGGCGGCCCCTGGCGCCGGCCGCGCTACCGGCGCGAGGCGGTGGGCATCGCACTGGCGGCGCTGCATGTCTTTCGCCGTGACGAACACTATGTGGTGCGCGACGGCGCGATCGAATTGCTCGACGAGGTCACCGGCCGCACCGCGCCGGGCCGGGTCTGGTCGCGCGGCCTGCATACCGTGGTGGCGCTCAAGGAGGGCCTGCGGCCCGCGGCCGAGACCGAGACGCTGGCGCAGACCACCTTTCAGCGCTTTTTCCAGCGCTATTGGCGGCTGTGCGGCATCAGCGGCACGCTGTGGGAGGCGCGCGGCGAGATGCGCCGGGTCTACGGTTTGCGCACGCTGCGTGTGCCGCTGCACCGGCCCAGCCAGCGGCGCGATCTGCCGTCGCGTCGTTTTGCCAATGCCGATGCACTGTGGCCAGCGGTGGCTGACCGCGTGGCCGCGTTGCAGCTTGCGGGGCGCGCGGTGCTGGTGGGCACCGACAGCGTGGCCGATTCGCAGCGCCTGGCTGAGCTGTTGCGGGCCCGCGGCATCGCCCACCTGCTGCTCAACGCGCTCAACGATGCCCAGGAGGCCGCCATCATCGCCGCCGCTGGCCGCAGCGGCGCGGTCACCGTGGCCACCCGCATGGCCGGCCGTGGCACCGATATCGTGCCCGACGTCGCCGCACGCGCCGCGGGTGGGCTGCATGTCTTGAGCTGCCAGCACAACGCCTCGCGCCGGCTTGACCGGCAGCTGGCCGGCCGCGCTGGCCGACACGGCGACCCCGGCAGCACAGAAAGCTGGTCAATCACCGGTTCTTTCACTTCTTGCGATCAGCCGCCTGTACCTAAGCTCGTGCCATGGAATCTCACAACCGTGGACGAGGTGCTGCCGTGGATCACAACTATGTTTCGGCGCTGGCCGCAATGGCGCGAAGAGCAGCGGCGGGCGCAGCTGCGCAAGAGCCTGCTGCAACAGGATCTGGACTGGGAGCGACGGCTGTCGTTTGCCGGGCCGCCGGCCTGAGCCTGGCGTTGGCGCTGGGCGCTGGCGCAGCGCAGGCCGCACCCGGCAGCGGGCCGCGGCTGGCCGACAAGCCACTGGGCTGCTTGATCGAGCCCGACCGGGTGGCCGAGGTTGGCTCGCAGGTGGTCGGCGTGGTCGAGCAGGTGCTGGTCGAGCGCGGCGCGATCGTGGTTGCCGGCCAGCCGCTGCTGACGCTGCGCGCTGGCGTTGAGCGGGCCAATGCCCACGTCGCCGAGACTCGCTCACGGGTCAATGCCGACGTGCTGGCGGCCACCGCCAGCGTCGACCTGGCCAAGCAGAAAGTGCAGCGCGCCGAGGCGCTGGTGGGCCAGGGCTTCATCTCCGAGCAAGGCCTGGACCAGGCCCGCGGTGAGCATGAAGTGGCGCGGCAAAAGCTCAACCAGGTGCGCAGCCAGCAGCAGATCTGGGTGCAGGAGAAGCGCGTCGCCGACGAACAGCTGGCGCTGCGCACCGTGCGCAGCCCGTTCGCCGGCGTGGTGGTCGAGCGTTATGTCAACGCCGGCGAGCGCGTTGAGGAACGGCCGCTGCTGCGCGTGGCGGTGATTGACCCGCTGCGCGTTGAGCTGATGGTGCCCACCGCGCAGTATGGCAACTTCAAGGGTGGCGACCAGATCAACATCCGGCCCGAGCTGCCGGGTGTCGAGAGCGTGACCGCCAGCGTGCGCCAGGTTGACCGCGTGCTCGACGCCGCCAGCAACACCTTTCGCGTGCGGCTGACGCTGCCCAACCCGCGCAACGCCTTGCCAGCCGGCCTGCGCTGCAAGGCCGATCTGCCCGGCATGCAGGCCGCCGCGCCCATCGCGCCGGCCAAGCCCGGCGCCGAGGCGGCCAAGCCGATCAGCCTGAAGCCTGCCGCGCAGCAGCGCACAGTATCGGTCGGCGGCAAGCCCGCCACCCTCTGACAGATTGAATGCCCATGCCCCGCAGCTGCCGCAGCGCCATGCCGGTGGTCGAGCGCATGGAGGATCGCATCCTTCACAGCGCCGACCTGTTGCCCACCGCCGGCCTCGAAGGCAGCGGCTGGGGCGCGGCGCAGCAGCAGACGCTGAGCCATCAGGCCGCGACTGGCGAGGTGCAGACGCAGCGCCATGAGATCGTCTTTGTCGACGCCGGCCTGAGCAATGCGCAAGCTTTGCTGGTCGGTCTGGCGGCCGACGGTGTGCAGCGTGAGCTGGTGTGGATTAGCGCCGATAGCGACGGCCTGGCCTTGATCAGCCAGACCCTGGCCGGGCGCCAGGGCATTGACGCGATCCACCTGATCACCCACGGCAGCGCTGGCCAGGTGCAACTGGGCGGCAGCTCGCTCGATGCGGCGTCACTGCTCGCGCGCGCCGGCGAGGTGTCGGGCTGGGCCGATGCGCTCAGCCCCGATGCCGACCTGCTGATCTACGGCTGCGACGTGGCTGGCAACGAAGCCGGACTTCAACTCGTGCGTGATCTGGCGGCGTTGACTGGCGCCGACGTCGCGGCCAGCAGCGACCCGACCGGCGCCACCGCGCTGGGCGGCAACTGGACGCTGGAGACCAGCACCGGCGTCATCGAGACAAGGCTGGCGCCCAGCTTGGCGGCGCAATCGGCCTGGAAGGGCACGCTCGCGGTGTTCGTGGTCGACAAGACCACCGACGTCACCGGATCGGTGCTGCTGCCCGGCACGCTGCGCTGGGCCATCAGCCAGGCCAATGCCAATCCGGGGGCTGACACCATCGTCTTCCAGGGCAATGGCACCTACAACATGGCCAGCCTGGTCAGTGGCGACGACAGCAACACCAACGGCGATTTCGACATCATCGGCAGCCTGAGCATCATCGGCAACGGCAGCGCCAACACCGTCATCAACGGCAATGGCCTCGACCGTGTGTTCGACGTGCGCAGCGGCACCGTCAGCTTCAGCGGTCTGACGATCCAGGGCGGACGCCACGACACCGGCGCCGGCGTGCGCATCGGCAACGGCGTGTCGATGGCGATGGACGATCTGATCGTGCAGAACAACAACGGCAACGGTGGCAGCAAGGGCGCCGGCATCTACAGCGACGGCAACCTGACAATGACCCGTAGCCTGGTGCGCGACAACGGCCTGGGTGGCTCGGGCGAGGCCGACGGCGCAGGCATTTATTCGAAGAGCGGCCAGCTCAACCTCAGCAACGTCGAGTTCAGCGGCAACATCGCCCGACTCGGCAAGGACGGCGGCGGCCTCTACATCGACGGCGGCGATGCGACGCTGAACAACATCACCTTTGCCAACAATCAGGCCAAGCGCGGTGGTGGCCTGTGGAACAACGACTCGAGCACCCAGCTCAGCAACGTCACCTTCAGCAGCAATGTCGCCACCCAGGAAGGTGGGGCGATCTACGTCGACAAGAAGCTCACACTCGACCATGTGACGGTGGTTGGCAACAGCGCACCCAGCGGCAATGGCGGCGCCATCTACGACACCACCGGCCAGGTGACGATGAGCAACACGCTGATGGCCCAGAACACGGGCGGCAATGTGCGCGGCATGATCGTGTCGCTGGGCTACAACCTCAGCGATGACAACACGGCTGGCCTGTCTGGCGTTGGCGACCGGCGCAACACGGCCGCTGGTGTGCTGCCCCTGGCCAGCAACGGCGGCTTTACCCGCACCCATGCGCTGGCGGCGGGCAGCTTGGCGATCAATGCCGCCAATCCGGTCACTACCCTGTTGGCTGACCAGCGTGGCGTGTTCTACGCGGGCGCCGCCGACATCGGCGCCTACGAACGCAATCCCTGGGGCAACCTGCCCACGATCACTGCGGTGGCGGCGCAGGTGATCAACGAGGGCACGACGCTGTCAGAGGTCTTCTTCAACGTGGCCGATGCCGAGACCAGCGCTGCGGCGCTGCTGGTTACCGCCACCTCCAGCAATACCGCGCTGGTGCCGAATGTCAATCTGGTGCTGGGTGGCAGCGGCGCCACGCGCAGCATCAGCCTGACGCCTGCCGCCAACGCCAACAGCACCAACAGCGGCGGCAGCAGCACGATCACCCTGACCGTCTCTGACGGTGGCAATACCAGCAGCACCAGCTTCACGGTGACGGTGAACGCCGTCAATGATGCGCCGACGATCGCACTGCCGGCCAGCCAGAGCTTCGATGAGGACGGGGTGCTGACCCTGGCCGGTGCGTTGGCACCGGTGATCGGCGATGTCGATGCCGGCAGTTCGCCGCTGCAGTTGACCCTGTCCGCCACCCAGGGTCTGCTGACCTTGAGCACCAGCGCAGGGCTGTCCTTTGTTGGCGGCAGCGGCAGCAACAGCGCCAGCATGACGTTCAGCGGCACGCTGTCGGCCATCAATGCCGCGCTGAACGGCCTGAGGTTTGCGCCAACGCTGAACAGCAACGGTGCGGCGCAAATCGACTTCAGCCTCAACGATTTGGGCAACAGCGGCAGCGGCGGCGCCAAGTCGGCCAGCGCCAGCCTGGCACTGACCGTGCTGGCGGTGAACGACGCACCCACGCTTGATTTGCCGGGGCCGCAGAGCACGCCGCAAACCGCGCCGCTGGCTTTCTCATCCGGGCAGGGCAACGCCATCACGCTGGCCGATGTCGATGCCGGCGGCGCCGTGGTGCAGCTCAGCCTCAGCACCACCGGTGGCAGCGGCAATGGCACGCTGGCCTTTGGCAACCTGAACGGTGCGAGCGTGACCGGCGGCAACGGCAGTACCAGCATCGTGCTGCAGGGCAGCCTGGCCCAGCTCAATGCGGCGCTGAACACTTTGGTCTTTAACGCCACCTCGGCGGCCGCAGCGCAGATCGACCTGACATTGAATGACCTGGGCAACAGCGGCAGCGGTGGTGCACGACAGGCTGTCGGCAGCATCGTGATCAGCATCGGCGCCAATGCGGCACCTGAAGTGACCCTGCTGCGGACCACGATGACGGCCAGCGAAGGCGCCGCACCGGTGGCGCTGGATCCGAATTTGCTGGTCAGCGACCCCGACCTCAGTCCCGCCACGCTGACCTGGGCCACGGTGCGCATTGGCGCGGGCTACGCAGGCGCCGAAGACCAACTCGGTTTTGTGTTCGGCACCAGCTTTGGCAATATCGCCATCACCAGCAACGCTGGTGGGGTGTTGCAACTGGACTCGGCGGGCGCGACGGCCACCCTGGCGCAGTGGCAGGCCGCCTTGCGCACGGTGAGCTACCAGAACACCAGCGATTCGCCGTCCACTGCCACCCGCAGCGTGTTCATCACGGTCAATGACGGCACTTCAACCAGCGCCGCACGGACGATCAGCCTCGGTGTCTCAGCGGTCAACGATGCGCCGGTGCTCGTCGGCGCTGAGAACCTCGCCGCCATCGACGAAGACGCCAATCTCAACCCCGGCACCCTGGTGTCGTCCTTGTTGGCGGGTCACTTGACCGATGTGGACCAGGGCGCGCTGGCCGGTGTGGCCATCACGGCGGTCGACAACGCTAGCGGCAATTGGCAATTCAGCTTGAATGGCGGCACCACCTGGAGCGATCTGGCCGGGGCCAGGGACGACTTCGCGATGCTGCTGGCGGCAGACACGCAGACCGCGGTGCGATTTGTGCCGACGGCCGACTGGAACGGCACGGTGGCCAACGGCCTGCGGCTGCGCGCCTGGGACCGCACCAGCGGCCTGGCCGGCAATTGGGCCGACACCACAGTGAATGGCGGCGACAAGGCATTCAGCGCTGGCCAGGCGTTCAGCAGTGTGACGGTGCGGCCGGTCAACGACGCGCCGGTCGCCACCGGCAGCGCCAGCTTGCCGGCTGTGCCGGAAGACAACCAGAATCCGCCTGGCTTGAAGGTGTCGGTGCTGGTGGCGGGCAACTTCAGTGATCCGCGTGACGCGGGTCAGCCGGGACAAAACCAATTGGCAGGTGTCGCGGTGGTCGGCGACGCCAGCACCGCCGCGCAAGGCCGCTGGCAGTTCAGCATCGACGCCGGCAGCAGTTGGCAGGGCTTCAATGCACTGGCAGATGCCACGGCCGTTTCGCTGGGCTTGACCGATCTGCTGCGCTTCCTGCCCGCTGCCGACTCCAGCGGCACACCGGGCGCATTGACGCTGCGCCTGCTGGACAACTCACAGCCGGTGACGTCCGGCGCCTTGATCGATGCGCGCGGCGCCGGCGGCACTTCGGTGATCAGCGCCGGCGTGGTCGCGCTCGGCACCCACATCACATCGGTCAACGATGCGCCGACCGGCGCCGACAACCGGGTCGTTGTCGACGAGGACCAGGCCTACACATTCAAGCCAGCCGACTTCGGCTTCGTCGACGGGCGGGACGATCCGGCCCATGCCTTGAGCGCGGTCAAGCTCAGCAACCTGCCTTTGGCTGGCGCGCTGACCCTGGCCGGCACTGCGGTGGCCACCGGTGATTTCATCAGTGTGGCCGACCTGCAGGCCGGGCGGCTGCTCTTCACACCAGCGCCCGATGCCCATGGTTACGCCTATGCGAGCTTCGGCTTCCAGGTGATGGACGACGGCGGCACAGCCAACGGCGGGGTGGACCTTGATGCCGTCAGTCGGACGATGAGCATCGATGTCACGCCGGTCAACGACGCGCCTGTGTTGGCGGCCGCCATCGGAGCGCGGACGGCGACGCAGGGCAGCCTGTTCTCGCTCACCGTGCCAGGCGTGGCTTTCACCGATGTCGACATCGGCGATGTGCTGAGCTACAGCGCCAAGCTGAGCAGCGGTGCGGCGCTGCCGGTCTGGCTGAGCTTTGATGCCGCCACACGCAGCTTCAGCGGCACGCCGGCCAATGCCGACGTGGGGTTGATCAGCGTGCGGGTCACCGCCACCGACGGTTCGGCGGCCAGCGCCTACGACGATTTCAATCTCACTGTGGTCAACCTCAACAATGCGCCCGTGCTGGTGAACGCGTTGGCCGACCAGGCAGCAACGCAGGGGCTGGCCTTCACTTACACCGTGCCGGCGGGCAGCTTTGCCGACGGCGACGTCGGTGATGTGCTGAGCTATGGCGCCAAGCTGAGCAGCGGCGCGGCCTTGCCGGGCTGGCTGAATTTCAATGCCGCCACGCGCAGCTTCAGCGGCACGCCGGCCAACGCCGACGTGGGCCTCACCAGCGTACGGGTGACCGCCAGCGACGGCTCGGCCGCCAGCGCCTATGGCGACTTCAACCTCACCGTGGCCAACGTCAACGATGCGCCGACGCTGGTGACGCCGCTGGCCGACCAGGCAGCGACGCAGGGGCTGACTTTCAGCTTCTCCGTGCCGGTCGGCAGCTTTGCCGACATTGACGTCGGTGATGTGCTTGGCTACAGCGCCAGACTGACCAGCGGTGCGGCCTTGCCCAACTGGCTGAGTTTCAATGCGACCACCCACAGCTTCAGCGGCACGCCGGCCAACGCCGACGTGGGGTTGATCAGCGTGCGCGTCACCGCCACCGACGGTTCGGCGGCCAGCGCCTACGACGATTTCAATCTCACGGTGGCCAACGTCAACGATGCGCCCGTGCTGGTGACACCGCTGGCCGACCAGGCCGCGATCCAGGACCAAGCCTTCACCTACACCGTGCCGGCGGGCCGTTTTGCCGACATCGATGAGGGTGATGTGCTGAGCTACAGCGCCACGCAGACCAACGGCGCGGCGTTGCCGACCTGGCTGAGCTTTGATGCCAGCACGCGCAGCTTCAGCGGCACGCCGGCCAACGGCGACGTGGGAATGGTCAGCGTACGGGTGACGGCCACCGATGGCTCGGCGGCCAGTGGCTATGACGATTTCCAACTCACCGTTGCCCACGTCAACGACGTGCCGGTGCTGCTGAACCCGCTGGCCGACCAGGTGCCGAGCCAGGGTTCGGCCTTTGGCTTCACTGTGCCGTCGGGTAGCTTTGCCGACACCGATGTCGGCGACACCCTGACTTACAGCGCCAGGCTGAGCAGTGGCGCGGCCTTGCCGGCCTGGCTGAGTTTTGATGCGACGACAAGAACCTTCAGCGGAACGCCAGCCAATGCCGACGTCGGCCCCATCAGCGTGCGGGTGACGGCCACTGACGAATCGGCTGCCAGCGTTTTCAGCGACTTGAAAATCAGCGTGACCAACGTCAATGATGCGCCCGTGCTGAACGCGACTCTCCCCGCTCAGCAGGCCGCGCGCAACCAGCCCTTCAGCTTTAGCCTGCCGACGGCTAGCTTCAGTGATATGGACGTGGGTGACAGCCTGCGCTACAGCGCGACGCTGGCCAATGGCAGCGCCTTGCCGAGCTGGCTGAGCTTCGACGCCAGCAGCCAGCGCTTCAGCGGCACGCCGGCACTGCTTGACCTTGGCTTGATCAGCCTGCGCATCACCGCCACCGACACCGCCGGCGCCAGCGCCAGCGGCGACCTGACCCTCAACGTGACGATGGCCAACCAGGCGCCGCGGGTGGCGGCCCCGATGGCCGACCGCCAGGTCAGTGACCTGTTGGCCTTCAGCTTCGACGTGCCCGCAGCTACCTTTGTTGATGCCGACGCGGGCGACGCGCTGCAGCTCAGCGCCAGCCTGGCTGACGGCTCGCCGCTGCCTCCCTGGCTGCGCTTTGATGCCGACAGCGGCCGCTTCACGGGCACACCGACCGGCGCTGACCAAGGCCGCATCGTCGTGCGGCTGGCGGCCAGCGATCCCTTTGGCGCCCAGGCGCAAACGGCTTTCGCGGTGCTGGTGATCAACAGCCAGGCCGTGCTGGCGGCGCCGCCTGCCATGGCCACGCCGCCGGCCGCAGCGGCAGAGCGCAGTGCCGAGCCGACCCGCAGCGAGCCCTCGACGGCGGCAGCGGACGATCCGGCTGCAACACCGGCCCTGGCTGAGCCGCAGCCCACGGGCGAGACAGCGCAGGCAGACCTGCTGGCTGCCGCGCTTGAGCCGCTGGCCTCCTCGGGCGCCGGTGCCCATCGCGCTGCGGCTGCAGCCATCGCCGAGCCCAGCCTGACATCCCGCGTCAACACGCCGAGCTTCACGGTGGCTGACGTCGCGCTGGTGGCCGAAAGCTCCGACATCAAGCTGTCGCCGATGCTGCGCATGTTCAGCGCCGACGACATGATGCGCCGCCTCGACGGCAGCGCCTTGCAGCGCCGCCTGCTCGAGCAAGGCGACTTGCACGGCACCTTGATGGCCTCGTCCACTGCGGTGGCCAGCAGCCTGTCGATCGGTTATGTGGTCTGGCTGGTGCGCGGCGGCGTGTTGATGAGTTCGATGCTGTCGGCCTTGCCGGCCTGGCAAATGATGGACCCGCTGCCGGTGGTGGCAGCGCGTGGCGCCGCCCGTTTTGACGGCGCTGGTGACGAGCCCGATGACGATGTCGAGCGCCTGTTTGACGCACCCGAGCGCCGGCCCAGCGCGCCTCCGGCCCCTGATACCCCGCCGGCCCTGGTCGTCGCGCCGACCGGCGCCAAGGAGACTTCGTGATGAAGCACCTGACCTTCTTGCGCGGGATATCCACGCGCGTTCACCTGGCTATCGGCCTCGCGGCGCTGGCCGTCAGCGTGCTGCTGGCGGCCACTTGGCTGGGTCTGGTGCCTGACACGCATCAACTGACTCGCCAACACCGGGCGGTGTTGTCCGAGACGCTGGCTGTCACCGCTTCGGCCACGCTGGACGACAGCCAGCCCGAGGCGTTGCAACAACTGCTGGAGGTGCTGCGCAAGCGCGACCCCGACCTGCGCTCGATCGGCCTGCGCACCCGTGACGGCGATTTGCTGATCGATGTCAACGACCATGCAGCGCACTGGACTCCGGGCGCGCGCGAGGGCTCGACCGATGCCGAACTCACCGTGCCGGTCTACCAGGCCGGCGTTCCCTGGGGCCGGCTGGAGCTTCAGTTCAGTCCAATCATCGCGGCAGGCTGGCTGGGCACGCTGCAGCAGCCGGCGGTACTGCTGCCGGTGTTTGTGTTCTTCACTTGTCTGAGTTCCTTCATGCTGTTCCTGCGCCGCATGCTGAAGGAACTGGATCCGGCGCGCGCCGTGCCGGCGCGCGTGCGCACCGCTTACGACACGCTGGCCGAGGGCCTGATGGTGGTTGACCGTCGTGGCATGGTGGTGCTGGCCAACAAGACCACCACCACGCTGTTGGGCGTCGACGAGCAACGCCTGGTCGGCAAGCCCCCATCACAGTTTGGTTGGCGACTGGCTGACTGCGTTGCCGGTGAAGTGACGCCGGCTGAGGCGTTGCCCTGGGCCCTGGCGCTGGCCAGCGGCGAGCCGCAACGCGACGTGCCGCTGACGGTGACCGGCCAGCATGGCAAGCACTACGCGCTGCGCGCCAATTGCTCGCCGATTGCCGACGAGCGTGGCAACCTGCAGGCGCTGGTGATCAGCTTGCAGGACGTCACCGAACTTGAGCACCGCGGCGCCGCACTGCAGGCCGCCAAGGAGCAGGCCGACGCGGCCAGCCAGGCCAAGAGCCAGTTTCTGGCCAACATGAGCCATGAGATCCGCACGCCGATGAATGCCATCCTCGGCTTCACCGAGGTGCTCAAGCGCAGCGCGCTGATCGAATCCAGCGACGCGACACGTCACCTCGACATCATCCACTCCAGCGGCAAGCACCTGCTCAGTCTGATCAATGACATCCTCGACCTGTCCAAGGTCGAGGCCGGCCGGATGGAAGCCGAGCTGAGCGCGATCGCGCCGCACCAGGTG
>JBBQJN010000045.1:0-17278 GCA_038325945.1 Burkholderiales bacterium
AGGCGGCGACTCATCGCCATCGCGATCAGCCGCGGCCGCCCCGATCTGGCCCAGCTGCTACAGGACACCCGGCCTGGCCAGGCGAATGCTGCGCGTCTGGTCGCCGGCGCCATCGACAGGCTGCGCACAGCCGCTGCACCGGAGCCCCTGATCGGAGACGACGCTGACCGGTGGCTAGGAGCCTGTCGGGCTTGGGGCGTCGAAAAGCTAGAATCGGCCCCAGCGAGGACAGTTCTTGCCGGATTTGCAGCGCCATAGCCCAGCTATGGGGCAAAAAGACGGTGAGAAGTGGACCGCTGCGGTCGACTCGCAGCCGACGCTCCCCAAGCTCGACAGGCTCCTAGGGGCACATCGACCGCTGGCCGCAAGCCGCACCAGCAATCGGCGGCATGGGTCGGAAGCAAAATCGCCGGGCCGCAGCGGCGATACTCACCCCATGGCCAAAGTGTTCTGCATCGCAAACCAGAAGGGCGGCGTCGGCAAGACGACCACCACCGTCAACCTGGCCGCCGGTCTGGCCCGAGTCGGCCAGCGCGTGTTGGTGGTCGATCTCGACCCGCAGGGCAATGCCACCATGGGTTCTGGCGTCGACAAGCGGGCGATGCCTTTGTCGATTTACGACGTGCTGCTTGAATCGGCCGGCATCATCGAGGCCCGCCAGCGCAGCGAGGCTGGTGGCTACGATGTGCTGGGCGCCAACCGCGAACTGGCCGGCGCCGAGGTGGAGCTGGTGGCACTGGAGCACCGCAACGAGCGCCTGCGCCGTGCGCTCGCTGAAGCCGCTGCCGATCCCACCGGGGTCTATGATTTTGTGCTGATAGATTGCCCGCCGTCGCTCAGCTTGCTCACCCTCAACGGCTTGTGCAGCGCGCATGGCGTGATCGTGCCGATGCAGTGCGAGTACTTTGCGCTTGAAGGCCTGTCCGACCTGGTCAACACCATCAAGCAGGTGCATGCCAACCTCAACCGTGATCTGCAGATCATCGGCCTGCTGCGGGTGATGTTCGACCCGCGCATCACGCTGCAGCAGCAGGTCAGCGAACAACTCAAGAGCCACTTTGGCGACAAGGTGTTCAACGCTGTGATTCCGCGCAATGTGCGGCTGGCCGAGGCGCCCAGCTACGGCCAGCCGGGCGTGGTGTTTGATCCGGCATCCAAGGGCGCGGTGGCCTATGTCGACTTCGCGCGTGAGCTGGTGCAGCGCGTGGGCTCGCTGCAGTTTGGCGTCTGAGAGTCTGAGCCCGGCGCCAACCGGCTTGGCGGCCAGGCGCCGAGCGCTTATGAAGACGCCGTGAACCCGCTGCAACTGCCCGAGGCCTTGCTGTCCCGCGTCGAGGATGCCGGCATCAACGCCAGTGCGCCACCGCAGCAACGCTGGCTGGACGGTTGGTTGCTGCGCTTCTCGCCGGGCAAGGCCAAGCGCGCGCGCTGCGTGCAGGCGGTGGCCGATGGCCGGCTGCCGCTGCAGCAGCGGCTGGCGCTGTGTGCCGAGGTGTTTGCCGAGGCCGGCCTGCCGATGCTGCTGCGGCTCACGCCCTTCAGCCGGCCCAGCGGGCTGGACCAGGCCTTGGCGACGTTGGGCTACGCGCGGCAGGACGATACCCGGGTGATGGTGGTACCGCAGTGCCCACGGCAGACAGAGCCGCTGCCGGTGCATCTTCAGCTGCAACGTTGCGGCGCCGCCGAGCTGGCCGAGGCGGTGGGCGCGCTGCGCGGTTCGCCGGCCGGCCAGCGCCTGGCGATGGCCGAGCGTTTGGCCTTGTCGCCGGTGCCCTACCAGGGCTGGCTGCTGCGTCGCCGGGATGATGGCGCCTTGCTGGCCTGCGGCCAGACGGCGCGCGAGGGCGATCTGGTCGGGCTCTATGACGTCTTCACCGATGCCGCAGCGCGTGGTCAGGGTTTGGCCAGACTGCTGTGCAGCCAACTGCTGGAAAACGCTGCGGCCACAGGTGCGCGTGTGGCCTATCTGCAGGTCGATGCCGACAACCACGCGGCGCGTGTGATCTATCAGCGGCTGGGCTTTGCCGACGCCTATGCCTACCACTATCGCAGCCTCGATGCCGAAGCGCCGCACCTGGCAGCGTCCGGAGCATGACGGTCGATTTGGCGGCTGCACTGCAACCGGGGTCTGTCGCTTAACTTAGGAATTAGCAGCCGAGCAGCCGAGCAGCCGAGCAGCCGAGCAGCCGAGCAGCCGAGCACCGCGAGTCGGCCAAGCGGCCGGCATCAGCGCACATCGGTGGCGAGTCACAGCGGCCTGATCGTGGTCTGCGGTGCATGCGTCAGCCCTGCGGCGGCGGCCATGCCAGGCCGCGCCAGCGGTCGCACTGCACGTTTTGGGCCAAGCGCTGGGTCAAGTGGCTGGTGGCGCGGGGGCGTCGACAGGATACAGTTTGAAACAACCCAGCAGCCGCCCATCATCATGAACTTGAGCCGCGCCGCCTGGCTGCGCATCCTGCCCTTTGTCGCCTTCATGGCCTTGCTGGCCTTGCGTGGCCTGGCGCCGGCCGATGGCAGCTGGGGTTTTGATCCGCGCTGGCTGTATGCGCTCAATGCGGGGGTTGCGCTGCTGCTGCTGCTGTGGTGGCGCGAGTACGGTGAGCTGGCGCGCCAGAACCTGCCGGCCTTGCGCGAGACCCTGCTGTCGGTGGCGGTCGGCCTGCTTGTCTTTGTCTTGTGGATTCAGCTGGACGCGCCTTGGATGCAGATTGGTGAGGCCACTGCGGCGTTCATCCCCATCGATGGCCAGGGCCAGCTGCTGTGGCCCTTGATCGCCGTACGCTGGCTGGGCGCCACATTGCTGGTACCCGTGATGGAAGAGCTGTTCTGGCGCTCGTTCTTGATGCGCTGGCTGCAGGCGCCGGTGTTTGAGGGCGTTGAGCCGCGCCGCGTCGGCGCCAAGGCGATCCTGCTCTCCACCTTCGTCTTCATGCTGGCGCATCCGCTGTGGCTGGCCGCCATCGTCGCCGGCCTGGCCTATGCGCTGCTGTACCGCGCTACCGGCAAGCTGTGGACCGCCGTGATCGCCCATGCGGTGACCAATGGCGCGCTGGGCATCTGGGTGGTGCACAGCGAGCAGTGGCAGTTCTGGTAGGCCCTAGCGCATGCCGCTCACCACCCGGGCCCAGCGCCGTCGCAACGCGCGCTTGAGTACCCGGCTCTGGCGCCAAACCCTGCTGCTTTGAACGCGCGCCAGCAGCGCCACCTTCCAGGGCAGCCACCAGCCCTGCAGGCGTGCGAACCAAGCCAACTGCAGCAGCGCCGGTTGCGTTAGCTGATAAAGCCGCGCCACCACGGCGGTGCCCAGCAGCTTGGCCGCCACGATCACCGCCAGTCCGGCCAGTGGCTGGCCACCCGCCATCAGCGCCAAGGCCGCCAGCTTCACCGGCAGCAGGCTCAGCGCGGGCAGCGCCAACAAGGCCAGCGCCGGTACGGGCGGCAGGCGCTGGATCAGCGCCTCCAACGCACGCAGCGGCGGCCAAGAAGCTAGCCTCGCCAGCCAGGCCTGCAGCGGCCACCAGCCCCATTCCTCGAACAGGATCAGCAGCGCCAGCGCGGCGCCGAGCACGCCGCGCAGGGCCTGCGTCAGCCGGCGCAAGCCCCGGCGCAGCGGTGATTGGATCGGCTCAGCCACGTCCGACTTGCAGCGACCGCAGTGGCGCTAGCAGGCTGCCGGGCTTGCGGCGTCTCTGACCCGCTCGGCCAGTGCGCAGGCGCCGAGCAAGCCCCTGGCAGGCAGCGAAGGAAGTGAGCGCAGGCTCATCTCAGTTTCTCAGTCTCTCAGCCTGGGGCCGGCGCCGATGCCACCAGCGCCGCCAACAAGGCCGACAGCCAGGCGCTCAGTTGCGCGCCGTGCAGGTAGTCGCGGCCGCCACCATCGGCCAGGCCGCGCGGCACATCCAGGCGCTGCGCCAGCGTATCGAACAGGCCGCACTCGATGCTGTCCTGTGCCGCCACGTAAACCCACTGCTGGCCGGCGGGCGCCTCGCCGCCTGCGCCGGCGGGCTGGCGTCGGGGTTGCCAGGGCACGCCGATCTGCAGCAGCGCGTCAAGGCCGTTCGGCCAGGGCTGATCCGGGCCCAGCAGCCGCAATTGCAGTTCGCTTGCGGGCTGGGCAGCCGGCGGTAGCCACTCGGCCAGGCGCTCGGCCAGTTGGGCCTGGTCGGCCTTGCTGGCGCACAGCACGGCCACCTGAAGCGGGCCGCTGTGCGACCAATCGTCAAGCTGCGCGGCCAGCGCCTGCAGCGTGGCCTCGGCCAGCACGCTGTGCGGGTTGGCGGGTTCAGCGCGCTGGCAGGCGCGTTGCATCTCGCGCAGCGCCAGCGCCAGCCGCCATTGGTCGGAGTCGCTGCAATAGCCGCTGCGCTGCCAGCCGGCCAGCAGGCGCCGTGCCTCGGCCGCATGGCGCTCGTGCCAGTCTCGCTGGCCGGGGGCCAAGGCTGCCAACCGCTCGCTGTGCACCAGGGCTGGCAATTGATCGCTCAACTCGGCGCGCTGGCGTTGCAGCATCAACCGCGACAGGCTGCCGGTCAGGCGCTCCACCGCCGCCTCGTCGAGCGCGCGGCCGCTCTCGCTGGCTGCCAGCAACTCGCGCAGCGCGGCCAGCGGGCCCAGCCGCTGCACATCCAGCCAGCTGACGATGGCTGCCATCAGCGCCGGCTGCTCGGCCAGCGCGGCGCCGCACAGCACCAGCGCATGCGGTGCGTCGAGTTGCTGCCAATCCTGCGCCTGCAGCGCCAGCTGCTGCGGCTCGTCAACGATGATCAGCTCAGGCGCCCAGAAGGCCAGCTGCGCAGAGTCGCGCTGCAGGGTTTCGGGCGACAAGATGCGCACATCGGCGCTGGCTGACCACAGCGCTTGGCGCTGATGCAGGCCGCCGTCGATCACCAGGGCGTGGTCGGGGCCGGCAAAGCGCTGCCAGGCGCGCTGCCAGGCGTGGCGCTGGCTTGCCGCGCACAGCACCAGCACGCGTTGCACACCAAAGTGCTGCTGCCACAGCCGTGCCGCAGCAATCGCCTGCACGCTCTTGCCCAGGCCGCGTTCGTCGGCGATCAGCGCGCGGCCGGCGACCACCGCAAACAAGGCGCCCTCGGCCTGGTACAGCGGCAGCGCCACGCGCAGCAGGCTCTGCAGCGCCGGGCTGGCCGGGCCCTGCGGGTAAGCCGATTCCAGTGCAGAAAGGCGGTGGCGGGCATCGCGGTGCGCGGCCAGATGCGCCCACACCGCTTCATCAATTTGAAGCTCATGCCGGGCTTCATGGGCCAGGCGCTGCAGCAGCGGCAAGGCCTCGTCGTCGGCGGGTGACAGGCTGGCGGTGGCGTCGGCATGGCGCTCGGCCGCCTGCTGCAGCGCCGGCGGGCAGCTGTGGCCGGGCTGCCAAACGATGCGCCTGGCGTCGCCCTCGACCAGCGCCACAGCGCTGTGCGCCGGGCCGGTGGCTACCGGCGGGTGGCGCGGTTGCGGCGGCCTGGCTGCGGGCACTGGGCCGGGCGTGGGCAGCGGTGCGGCCGGCAGGGCCATGACGGCTTGCGCTGTGTCGTTGCTGGGGTCGGCCGGGCGCTTGTTGGCGCGCGGCTTGGATTTCGCCGCAGCAGGAGCAGCTGCAGCGACGGGAGCCGGTGCGGGTGCAGGAATCGCTGAAGGTGCGGGTGCGGGTGCAGGTGCGGGTGAAGTTGCGGGTGAAGTTGCGGGTGAAGTTGTGGGTGCGGGTGCGGCCGAGGCGGCGCGCCGCTGGGGCGGTTTGCCCGGTCGTTGACGGGCGCCAGACCTGGTCTCGGGTCGCTGTGTGACGGGCTCGGCTGCCGCCGCTGGATGTCTACCCGGCGCCGGCATGGCCGCTGGCGCTTTGCTGTGCGCAGCAGGCGCCGCAGCGGGGGCTGCTGTTGCTGTTGCTGTTGTTGCTGGTGCTACTGGTGCTGGTGCTGGTGCTGGTGCTGGTGCTGCGGCCGGTGCTACCGATGCCGCCGGTTCTGCTGCAGCGGGCGGTGCTGACTTTGAGGGAGCCGCTGACGCCGCTGGCTGGCCTTGGCGGCGGCCGGGCTGGCGTGCGGCTTGGCCCGCATTTGGCAGCGCGCGCTTGGGCAGCTGCCCAGCTGCAGCTGCCGGCTTGGCGGCCGCAGCCGGGGCTTCGACCGGTGGCGCGCTCACAGCGGCTTGTGTTAACGCGCCAGGAGCGATTGGTTGCGGCAACTTGACGGCCGCGCTGGATGCCGCCGCAGCTTGTTGGCGCGCTCGCGTTTTGGCAGCGGCCTTCTTGGCCGCTGGCTTGACTGCCTGCTGGCTTGCCGGTTTGCTCGCCGGTTTGGCGGCCGCGCCAGCGAGCTTGCTGGTGGCCGCGCTGGTGGCCGCGCCGGTGGCCTTGCCGGCGGCCGTGCCGGCCGAAGTCTTGGCCTGGTTTTTGCCAGACTTGACCGGCTCGGTGGACTGGCCGGCCTCAGCGGACTTGATGGGCTGGTCAGCTTTGGCAGGCTTGGCGGGCTGGGCAGCCTTGCGCTCAACCTCAGTCTTTGCGGAGGCCGGCGTAGGCGCCGGAGCCGTACCCCTGGGCTTGGCCGCTGTCGCGACCTTGGTCTTGCCCTTGCCCTTCGCCGCGCCAGACTTGGCTGGTGTCGGCGTGGCAGCGGCCGAGCTCACAGGCGCTGCGGTTTCAGCGGGGGCGGGCGCGGGGCGCCGGGTCTTGCTTGAAGTCGCCATGGGGCGGGGTGTCCGTTGGTCGCGTCCGGCCGCTGGGCTGGGACGCTTAGGTGGGATGGATGGCGGCGCCGGAGGGGCAAGCAGCGCGGGCCTGGATGTGTGTCGCCGATGCGCCTAGACGCCGCGCGCCCGGTCGGTCTTGAATTGTTGGCGCCAGACGGCAAAGCCGCCGACCTCCAGCGCGTCACGCATCTCGCGCATTAGTTGCAGGTAGAAGTGCAGGTTGTGGATGCTGGTGAGCATCGGACCCAGCATCTCGCCGCAGCGGTCAAGGTGGTGCAGATAGGCACGGCTGACGCCGCTGGCGCAGGCCTGGCAGCCGCAGGTCTCGTCAAGCGGGCGGGCATCGGTCTTGTAGCGCGCGTTGCGGATGCGCAGGTCGCCGAAACGGGTGAACAAATGGCCGTTGCGCGCGTTGCGGGTGGGCATCACGCAGTCGAACATGTCAACGCCGTTGGCCACGCCCTCAACCATGTCTTCGGGCGTGCCCACGCCCATCAGGTAACGCGGCTTGTGCGCCGGCAGGCGATGCGGCGTATGCGCCATGATCGCCAGCATCTGCTCCTTGGGCTCGCCGACGCTGACGCCGCCGATGGCATAACCCGGCAGATCCATGTCCACCAGCGCCTCCAGCGAGGCCTCGCGCAGGTTCTCGAACATGCCGCCCTGCACGATGCCAAACAGCGCGTTGCGGTTTTCAAGCCGTTCAAACTCGGCGATGCAGCGCCTGGCCCAGCGCTGGCTGAGCTCCATCGACGCCCGCGCCTGCGTTTCGGTGGTCAGCTCGCCCTGGGTCTGGTAGGGCGTGCACTCGTCAAACTGCATCACGATGTCGCTGTCGAGCAAGGTCTGCACCTGCATGCTGACTTCGGGCGTCAGAAACAGCTTGTCGCCGTTCACCGGCGAGGCAAAGCGCACACCTTCTTCGCTGATCTTGCGGCCCTTGCCGTCGCTGCCGCCCAGGCTCCAGACTTGAAAGCCGCCCGAATCGGTGAGGATCGGTTTGTGCCAGCCCTCGAAGCCGTGCAGGCCCTTGAACTGCTCGATCACCTCCAGCCCAGGCCGCAGCCAGAGGTGAAAGGTATTGCCCAGGATGATTTGCGCGCCCATGTCGTGCAGCGACTGCGGCAGCACGCCCTTGACCGTGCCATAGGTGCCCACGGGCATGAAGATCGGCGTCTCGACCACGCCGTGATTGAGCGTGAGCCGGCCGCAGCGGGCCAGGCCTTCGGTGCTGAGCAGGTCGAACTGGAGCATGGCGCGATTGTCGCAGCCCGGCCGGCGCGTCAGCCTCGGGCGCTGCGGCCTACACACCCGCTTTGGCAGCGGGATGCTTGAGGCTGTGCTTCACACCCGGTGGCGTGTGGCGCCCACCGAGGCGCGCAAACGATCAAGCAGAACCGGTGCGATGCGCGCTAGCGGCAGCACTTCGTTTGCAGCGCCAGCGGCGATGGCCTCTCGCGGCATGCCAAAGACAACGCAGCTGGCCTCGTCCTGCACCAGGTTGTAGCTGCCGGCGTCGCGCATTTCCTTCATGGCGGTAGCGCCGTCGGCGCCCATGCCGGTGAGCATCACGCCCAGGGCGTTGGGCCCGACCACGCGCGCCGCCGACTTGAACAAGACTTCGACCGAGGGCCGATGGCGGTTGACCGGGTCGCCGTCGAACACCCGCGCCACGTAGTTGGCGCCTGACCGCTCAACCGCCAGGTGCCGTCCGCCAGGCGCAATGTAGGCATGGCCTGGCAGGATGCGTTCGCGGTCACTGGCCTCCTTTACGGCAATGCGGCACAGGCTGTTCAGGCGCGCTGCATAGCTGGTGGTAAAGCCGGGCGGCATGTGCTGCGTGATCAGCACCGCCGGCGCATCAGCTGGCAGCCCCATCAGCAGTTCCTTGGTGGCTTCGGTGCCGCCGGTCGAGGCGCCGATAAAGATGATCTTCTCGGTCGAGAGCCGGCCAACGTTGGCCGGTGCGGCCGCCTCACGCGCTGGCGCGCCGCCGGCGATGGCCCCGGCACTGGGTGCGCGGCGCACCCGGGCTCGTGCGGCGATGCGGATCTTGTCGGTGATGTCTTGCGCCAGCGCCTGGATGCCGTCGGCCAGGCCGATCTTGGGCTTGGCCACAAAGTCGATCGCCCCCAGATCGAGCGCGCGCAACGTCACTTCGGCGCCGCGTTCGGTCAGCGTCGAGACCATCACCACCGGCATGGGGCGCAGCCGCATCAACTGGGTCAGGAAGTCGATACCGTCCATGCGCGGCATCTCCACGTCGAGTGTGAGCACGTCGGGGTTGAGCGCTCGAATCATCTCGCGCGCGACCAGCGGGTCGGTGGCGGCGCCAACGCAGTGCAGGTCGCTGGTGCGGTTGATGATCTCGGTGAGCAGACTGCGGATCAGTGCCGAATCGTCCACCACCAGCACGCGGGTCTTGACCATATTGTTGTTGCTCCAGGGTTGCGATTTACTTCAGAACAGGTCAATCGAGCCGCCGGTGGCCGGCGCCGCCACGGCGCGCTGCTGTGCCAGCAGTGCCTCGGTGTTGGCCGTGGCGAGGCGCTTGACCATCGCCTTGCCGCTGGCGGCGAGGAAGCACACCTTGCGCGGATAGATGTCGAGCACGTCATTGGAGACCACCGGTATGCGCTCGGCGCTCAGAAAGTCGAAAGCAAAGCGCACATTGCGCTCGCCGACATTCATCGAGCTCATGCCGCCGATCACCTGGCCACCACCGAAGACCTTGGCTTCCAGGTGCTTGCGTGCGGCGCCACGCTTCATCATGGCGTTGATCAGCAGCGCCATCGCGTAGCCGCCATAGCGGCCATGCTCCTTCGCACTGCCGCCATCCGGCAGCATGAAGTGGTTCATGCCGCCGATGCCCAGCGTGCGATCCCAAAGGCACACCGCCACGCAAGAGCCCAGGGTGGTCATCATCAGCAGCTTCTCTGCGTCGACGAAATACTCACCCGGCAAAATCTTGACCGCTTCGCACGCAAACAGCGGCTCGTAGAAGAAAAAGCGGGCTTCACCTGGCTGGCGCGGGGCGGCCTTCAATTGCGCCAGGCGCGAGGCATCGTGCGCTGCGGTGGCGGCTGGCATCACACGCGCTCGTACACCGTCTTGGCGCGCAGACGGAACAAGCTGCGTGCGTCGGTGAAGTTCTCCGAATGGCCGGCAAACAGCAGGCCGCCGGGCTTCATCACGCGGTGCATGCGCTCGAGCACGCGGCGCTGTGTCGGGTTGTCGAAGTAGATCATCACGTTGCGACAGAACACGATGTCAAACGGTTCGCCCAGCGCCCAGTGCTCGTGCATGAGGTTGAACTGACGGAACTCGATCAAAGCCTGCAATTCGGGTTTGACGCGAATGAAGCCGCTGTTCTCGCCCTTGCCGCGCATGAAGTGGCGACGCAGACGCGACGCATCCAGACCGCCCGCCTGGGCGTCATAGACGCCGCGGCCGGCGGCGGCCAGCACGGCGGTGTCGATGTCGCTGGCCAAGATGCTGGCGCTGGGGCGCGGGCCCAGCGCTTCGAGCGCGGTCATCGCCAGCGAGTACGGCTCTTCTCCGGTCGAAGCGGCGTTGCACCACAGGCGCAGCGGCGCATTGCGGCGCGCCGTCAACTCGGCGGCCAGCACCGGAAAGTGGTGTTCCTCGCGGAAAAAGGCCGTCAGGTTGGTGGTCAGGCAGTTGACGAAGGCCTGCCACTCGGCGTCGCCGCCGGGGCCGGTCAGGGAACTCAACCGGTTGAGGTAGTCGCCAAAGCTGGTGTGACCGGTTTCTCTCAGGCGGCGCGAGAGGCGGCTGTAGACCATCGCGCGCTTGCCTTCGGCCAGCGAAATGCCGGCGTGCTGGTAGATCAGCTTGCGCACCCGATCAAAGTCGGCCGCGGTCATCGCGAAGTCGCTGCCTGTGCGCAGCGCCTGGCGGCGATCGGCAACAGCGGCCAGTGCCGTGGATACGACGGCGGTGGAGGGGGTATTCATTTCAACCTAGAAACCGAGTTGGACGCACCCGAGTGGGCCGTTGCGGGCGCGTCCGGGTAGGCGCGACATCGCAGCAGGCTGCTGCCTGCAAGGCGGAACAACACGCCCAGGCGTGGCCGCAGCGGCTCGAGCGGGTGCGTAGCGCTGTCACCCAACAGGTGAATGCGGTCGTGGCCACAAAGTCAGTGTTCATGCGGCCTTGCCAGCGTATGAGAGCGGTCAACTGCGGTTTCTGGGTTCAAACTTGTGGCTCGAAAAGAAGCGGCTGCACGGCCTGTGTGGCTGCCTTGTGCTTCAACAGCTCAGAAGCTTTCCCAGTCGTCGGTGCCCGACTTGGCCATTGCCACAGCGGAAGAAGCAGCCGCTGCGGCCGGGGCCATGGCAGATGACTTGGCGGCGATCCGGGGATGAACCCTGGTCGCGCGGTTCAAGCCGCCCCGCTCAGCCATCGCTGGTGCAACGCCGTGCGCTGCAGCCGGGGCCGAGTTGCTGTCGCTTGGGCTGAGTTTGAACGCGCTGACCACCTGGGCCAGCAGGGCGGCTTGGTGGCTCAGGCTTTCGGCGGCTGCGGCGCTTTCTTCGACCAGCGCGGCGTTTTGCTGCGTCACCTGGTCGAGTTGGTTGACCGCCTCGCCGACCTGGGTGATGCCCTGCGTTTGCTCAACGCTGGCCGCACTGATCTCGGCGATGAGGTCGGTCACGCGCTTGACCTGGCTGACGATGTCCTCCATTGACTTGCCCGCTTCGTCAACCAGCTTGGAGCCGGTCTGCACCTTGTCGACGCTCTCGCCGATCAAGTCCTTGATCTCCTTGGCCGCGCTGGCCGAGCGTTGCGCCAGGTTGCGCACCTCGCCGGCGACCACCGCAAAGCCGCGGCCCTGCTCACCGGCTCGAGCGGCTTCGACAGCAGCGTTCAAGGCCAGGATGTTGGTCTGGAAGGCGATGCCGTCGATGACACTGATGATGTCGCTGATCTTCTTGGAACTGGTCGTGATGTCCTGCATCGTGCCCACCACACGGCCGACGACCACGCCGCCTCTGGAGGCGGCCTCGCTGGCGCTGGTGGCCAGTTGGTTGGCCTGGCGCGCGGTATCGGCGTTGTGCTTGACGGTGGCGGTCAGCTGCTCCATCGACGCTGCGGTCTGCTGCAGGTTCGAGGCTTGCTCCTCGGTGCGCTGGGAGAGGTCTGCATTGCCGCTGGCGATTTCGCTGGAGGCGATCTTGATCGAATCCACGCCCGAGTTCACGTCGCCTACCAGTTTGCGCAGCTTGACCCGCATGTCCTCAAGTGAGTTCAACAGCGCTCCGATTTCGTCGCTCCGTTGGTTGTCGATGGTCACCGCAAGGTTGCCGCGAGCCACTTCACCGACCGCCAATTGGGCGCGGCGCAGGTTGTTCATGACGTCTCGCCGCAGCCACGCCGTGGCGCCCAGGGCGGCGCCAATCGCGCCCAGCACCAACAGTCCGGTGAGCAGTGCCGTCTGGTGCGCCTTTTGTTGTGCGGCTGCGGTCGTGCTGGCCACGTGCGCGGCGAACTTGGCCGACATGTCGCTGAGTGCCGTATTGAGCTTGTTGAAGGACTCATCGGCGTTTTGCAAAGCGGCCAGGCCGGTATTGGGATCGACCGACGAGAGATCGATGGCGATGTCGGCCTCGGGTTTGTACTTTTCAAGCAAGCTCTTGGATCCGGCCAGTGCGGCCAACAACTGCGGGTCATTGCCCAACTGCCCTGCCAGGGCCTTGAGCGTGCGATGCACATGCTCGATCTGCGCTGAAGCTGCGGCGCGAGCGGCCTTGACCTGCTTGTCGTCCATCGAGCCGATCAGTCCGATGGTGCGGTACACGCCGATATGCAGACGCGCCGTCTGATCCTTGGTTTCACGCAATGTCTCCGACAGAACCGCGCCCTGCTGGACAACGACAAGCGCGCTGCTCATGTCCTGGTTGATACGCCAGTTGTTGAATCCACCGGCGGCCAAGGTAGCCAATGCCATGAACAACGGCGCCAGCAACAGCTTGAGTCCTAGTTTCATGTCTCGGGTCCGGCAACAGTTGCGGGCAATGATCGGGGCGCGTTATTTGTAGATGCCGCCGCAGACCACGGTTTGTTCGAGGCGCTCGCAATACATGGCCTTGGGCTCGATCTTCTTCGTCTCGGGGTTGGTGAATTTGTAGTCCTGCCAGAACGACGCACTGGCTTTGCCGAGCTCGACGCGTTCTTTGACAAAGGCCTTGCCATCCACGTCCTTCAGTTCAATCAAGTTGCGACCGACCATTTTTTCGTTGGCGCCATGGGCGTGCACCATGCCATCCAGCCCATAGACCACGAGGTACAGGTCTTCGAGCTTGAACTGGCTGGTCTTGCTGGTGATCTCGGCATAGCCCTTGTCGTTGCCGCCCGCCTTGATGAAGGCCACACCCTTCTTGACCATCGCGATGGCCTGGTCCTGCGTGGCGCCACCCACCGCAGCGTGGCTGAACGAAGTGGCTGACAACAGCGCGGCGGCACAGATGATCGAAATGCGGGTCATGGTCGGATCCTTTGTCGGAAGGTGGAAGTACTGTCCTTATCGGCCGCCTCGATCACCGCTTGAGCCGTGTTAACGGGCTCGAGCTAGGGTGTTGCGCCAAAGTGCTGAAGTTGGTGACTGAAATGTCGATGCCCCCGCTGCGCCTGAACCCTGATGGAGTGACACGAAAGACGCCTGTCAATGGCCAACACGGGCAGCAGATTCTTCAAGGCCCCGAGCCTGGCCACCGGCCGTCGCGGCGTCAGTGGTGGCTGCCGCGCAGCAGTGAGCCGACGTCCAGAGTCAGGGCTACGCGGCCATCGCCCAGGAGGTTGGCACCCGAGACACAGTCAACCGGCCGGTGGATGCCTCAAGGTTCTTCACCACAAGCTGTTGCTGGCCGAGCAGGGCTTCGACGAGCGCTGAGGCGCGCATGCCCTCTGACTCGACAACTACCATGATCCTGTCGGTTGTGTCTTGTCGGCCCGACGGCACCGCAAAGGCGGCCGGCAGGTCGACTGCTGGCATGTACTCGTTGCGCACTTCGACGACCTGGCTGCCGCCACCGATCGAGCGAAGGGTGTCGAGGCGCACCAGAAAGCTTTCGACCACGCAGGCCAGCGGCAGGATGTAGCACTCGCCGCCCACGGCCACGCTCATGCCGTAGCCCTCGGCCGAGCTGATCTCGACCGTACCGCCGAGTGCGGTGGGGTTCTTCTTCACCACATTCCTTTACCGACACTGCGGCCGGAGACGTCGGTGACATGGGTGACATTGGCCCGGGCCAGCACTGAGGCCCGTAAACTGCTGGGCTGCCATGCCACTATTTCCAGCCAGGAGTCCCCGCCAATGACCCGCGTGTTCAATTTCAGTGCCGGCCCCGCCGCGCTGCCCGAAGCGGTGCTGCAAACCGCCGCCGCCGAGATGCTGGATTGGCATGGCTCAGGCATGTCGGTGATGGAGATGAGCCACCGCGGCAAAGAGTTCATCAGCATCGCCGACGAGGCCCAGGCGCTGCTGCGCGAGCTGCTGGCGGTGCCGGCCGCCTACAAGATCTTGTTCATGCAGGGCGGCGCGCTGGCCGAGAACGCCGTAGTGCCGATGAACCTGCTGCGCGGCAAAACCTCAATCGACTTCATCGACACCGGTGAATGGTCGAAGAAGTCGATCAAGGAGGCGAAGAAATACGCCACCGTCAACATCGCCGCCAGCGCCAAGGACAGTGGCTACACCACGATCCCGCCGCGCGCCGAGTGGCAGCTGAGCCCCGATGCGGCCTATGTGCACATCTGCAGCAACGAGACCATTGGTGGAGTGGAGTACCACTTCACACCCGATGTCGGTGAGGTGCCGCTGGTGGCCGACATGTCCAGCGACATCCTGTCGCGCCCGGTCGACGTGGCCAAGTACGGCCTGATCTACGGCGGCGCGCAGAAGAACATCGGCCCGGCCGGGCTGACCATCGTGATCGTGCGCGACGACCTGATCGGCCAGGCGCTGCCGGCCACGCCCTCGGCCTTTGACTACAAGACGGTGGCCGACAACGACTCGATGTTCAACACCCCGCCGACCTACGCGATCTACATCGCCGGGCTGGTGTTCAAGTGGATCAAGGCTCAGGGCGGCCTGACCGCGATGGCCGCGCACAACGCCGCCAAGGCCGCGCTGCTGTATGACTACCTCGATACCAGTCGCTATTACAACTGCCCGGTGGCACGCGATTGCCGCTCGCTGATGAACGTGACCTTCCGGCTCAAGGACGAGGCGCTTGACGAGGCCTTCCTGAAGGGCGCCAAGGCCGCCGGCATGGTGCAGCTGAAGGGCCATCGCTCGGTGGGCGGCATGCGTGCGTCGATCTACAACGCCATGCCGCTGGCGGGTGTGCAGGAGCTGGTGGCCTACATGAAGGTGTTTGAGGCCGAGCATGGTTGAGCCCGGCACACAGCGAGCCGGCGTGCTGGTGCTCAACCAGATTTCGGCCCAAGGCCTGTCGCGTCTGCCGGCTGATCGCTACCTGGTTGGCAAGGACGTGGTGCGGCCGGCCGCCATCCTGTTGCGCTCGGCTGACTTGCATGGCATGGACGTAGCGGCCAGCGTGCGGGCCATCGGCCGCGCCGGTGCCGGCACCAACAACATCCCCGTCAAGGCCATGAGCGCACGCGGCGTGCCGGTGTTCAATGCCCCCGGCGCCAATGCCAATGCAGTGAAAGAACTGGTGCTGGCTGGCATGCTGATGGCGGCGCGCAACCTGGCGCCTGCGCTGCGCTTTACCGACGCGCTGGATGTCAACTCGCCTGATCTGGACAAGGCGGTGGAAGACGGCAAGAAGAGCTTTGCCGGCTTCGAGATCGCCGGCCAGACGCTGGGCATCATCGGCCTGGGCAAGATCGGCTGCATGATCGCCGACGCCGCCATCAAGCTCGGCATGGACGTGCTGGGCTACGACCCTGAGATCACGGTGGACGCCGCCTGGAGCCTGCCCAGCCAGGTGCGGCGCGCCGGCAGCGTCAACGAGGTGCTGCGCAACGCCCGCTTTGTCACCCTGCATGTGCCGTTGGTTGACGCCACCCGGCATTTGGTGAACGACGGCAACATCGGCCTGATGAAGCATGGCGCGGTGCTGCTGAACTTCAGCCGCGAGGGCGTGGTGAGCGATAGCGCAGTGCTCGAATCGCTGACCGCCGGCCACCTGGGCCAGTATGTGTGCGATTTTCCGGGCGCTGCGCTGCATGGTCAGCCCAAGGTCATCGCCCTGCCGCATCTGGGCGCCAGCACCGCCGAGGCCGAGGAGAACTGCGCCATCATGGTGGTCGACCAGTTGCGCGATTACCTGGAGAACGGCAACGTCGTGAACGCGGTGAACTTTCCGCAGGTCAGCATGTCTCGCGAGAGCCCTTGGCGCCTGGCCATCGCCAACGCCAACGTGCCCAACATGCTGGGGCAGATCTCCACTGCGATGGCCCATGCCGGGCTGAACATCCACAACATGGTCAACAAGTCGCGCGGCGACATGGCCTATACGCTGGTTGACGTGGACAGCGCGGTGGGCGACGCAGTGATCGCCAGCCTGGCCAGCATTCCGGGCGTGCTGTCGGTGCGCTATCTGCCGGGCGCGGGTTGATGCGCTGCGCCTGGTGGGTTTTGATTGGCAGCTTTTTTTCGGCTCATTGTTGACGTTCGCACCCTTTCGGACAGCAGTCGCGCACTTGGTTTAGCGCGAGGCTGAAGAGGCCACCAGCTGACCGGATCCCTCCGTGTCCCCCGACGACTGGCGGCAGGCCTGCGGCCAGTCGTCTCCTCCTTTACCTGCGGGACCCGGTCACCCGGCGCCCTCGTCCGCCGGCAACTGCAGTGCGGTCGCACCGCCTGAAAAACCAAGACACCATCGCGTCTCGTCAGTTAGCTCGGTAGGTTGGAGTGAACAAAGTGAACTCCAACGGCATTTTCACGTTCACGGCGGCACGTTTGGCATGACCAGACCCCTGCACACCCATATTGGAGTTGTCACTCCAACCTACCGGGCTACCGGGTACGGTGGCCTGAACGTAAATGCCTGGGCGGCACAAGCTGCGCCGCAAGAGTCCAGGCGGGGTGGACGCACGATGATGAAACTCGGCACGCTGGCCAGCACCGGCCGGCTGGACTGCCCGGCACGGGCTTGGCCATTCAGGCCCCCATGAATCCCACATCCTCAGGCTTTGGCGTTTGCATGGGCTCTGGCCTTGTCCTGCGTGTGCTTGAAACAAGCTTCGTTCTGTCTGGCCACCGAGCCCACCTGCTCCACGGCATGCAGGTAGCCGGCGAAACTCTTGAATGCCTTGACCTCCTTGGCCACGCGCATGGCCAGCAGCAGGGCGGTAGGTTGGAGTGAACGCAGTGAACTCCAACGACATGTCCACATCAACGGCGGCATGTTTGGCAAGACCTGGCCCTGCACGAAAACGTTGGAGTTACCACTCCAACCTACCGAGCTGCGTTCGACCTTGTCGCTGGCGTTGTTGGCGCGCAGAACCTGCTGCAGCACCGCGCGGCTGCCTTGGCGCAACTCAGTCCCCAGCGTGACCTTGTGGTAGCGGCTGAAGCCCGCCACGAGCT
>JBBQJN010000046.1:0-17269 GCA_038325945.1 Burkholderiales bacterium
CGCTGCGTCGATCTGGTCATAGGCCTTGGCCTCACCGCCGAACTTGGCCGAAAGAATGGTGGTGATCGCCGCTGTCAGCGTGGTCTTGCCATGGTCGACGTGACCGATGGTGCCCACGTTGACGTGGGGCTTGGTACGTTCAAATTTGCTTTTTGCCATTTCAGTATCTCCGTCAAAAAAAGAGCGATTCCCGTGTGGGTTAAGGTTTCCAGCGCGGGGCCTGCCACGGGCAGCAGACCTGCCGCGCGCCACAAGGGGCGGCGCGGGCGCCGGAGACCGGCTTGGTGTCTTACTTGGAACGGGCGGTGACGATCGCCTCGGCGACGTTCTTCGGCGCCTCGGCGTAATGCTTGAACTCCATCGTGTAGGTGGCGCGACCCTGCGACATCGAGCGCAGCGTGGTCGAGTAGCCGAACATCTCCGACAGCGGCACCTCAGCCTTGATGACCTTGCCGCCGCCGCCCGCAATATCCTCCATGCCCTGCACCATGCCGCGCCGCGACGACAGGTCGCCCATCACGTTGCCGGCATAGTCTTCCGGGGTCTCGACTTCAACCGCCATCATCGGCTCCAGAATCACCGGCGAGGCCTTGCGGCAGCCGTCCTTGAAACCGATCGAGGCCGCCATCTTGAAGGCGTTTTCGTTCGAGTCCACCTCGTGGTAGGAGCCGAAGGTCAGCGTGACCTTGACGTCGACCACCGGGAAGCCCGCGAGCACGCCGTTGGGCAGGGTTTCGCGCAGGCCTTTCTCGACCGCCGGGATGAATTCACGCGGCACCACGCCACCCTTGATGGCGTCGACAAACTCGAAACCCTTGCCGGGTTCTTGCGGCTCGATCTTGAGCACGACGTGGCCATACTGGCCCTTGCCGCCCGACTGACGAACGAACCTGCCGTCGATGTCGCTGACCATCTTGCGGATGGTCTCGCGGTAGGCCACCTGCGGCTTGCCGACGTTGGCCTCGACACCGAACTCACGCTTCATGCGGTCAACGATGATCTCAAGGTGCAACTCACCCATGCCGGAGATGATGGTCTGGCCCGATTCTTCATCGGTGCGCACGCGGAACGACGGGTCTTCAGATGCCAATCGGCCCAGCGCAATGCCCATCTTCTCCTGGTCGGCCTTGGTCTTGGGCTCGACGGCCTGCGAAATCACCGGCTCGGGGAAAATCATCTTCTCAAGCGTGATGATGGCGTCGGGATCGCACAGCGTCTCGCCGGTGGTTACATCCTTCAAGCCGACGCAGGCAGCGATGTCGCCGGCCAGAATTTCCTTGATCTCCTCACGCTGGTTGGCGTGCATCTGCAGGATGCGGCCGATGCGCTCTTTCTTGCCGCGAATCGGGTTAAAGACCGAGTCGCCTGACTTCAGCACACCCGAATAAACGCGAACGAAAGTCAGCTGACCCACATAAGGGTCGGTCATCAGCTTGAAGGCCAGTGCGGCGAACTTCTCGTCGTCCGCGGCGCGGCGCACGGTCGGCTTCTCGTCATCGTCGGTGCCCGGCACCGGGGGGATGTCGATTGGCGAAGGCATGAAGTCGATCACGCCGTCGAGCATGCGCTGCACGCCCTTGTTCTTGAACGCGCTGCCGCAGAACATCGGCTGGATCTCAGCGGCGATGGTGCGCTGGCGGATCGCCGACTTGATCTCGTCCTCGGTCAGGTCACCTGACTCAAGGTACTTGTTCATCAGCTCTTCGGTGGCTTCGGCAGCGGCCTCGACCATTTTCTCGCGCCATTCAGCCGCCAGGGCCTTCAGGTCCTCGGGGATCTCGCGGTAGTCGAACTTCATGCCCTGGGAAGCCTCGTCCCAGAAAATCGCCTTCATCTTGATGAGGTCGATCACGCCCTTAAAGTTTTCCTCGGCGCCAATCGGGATAACGATGGGCACCGGGTTGGCCTTCAGGCGCGCCTTCATCTGCTCGACGACCTTGAAGAAGTTGGCGCCGGTGCGGTCCATCTTGTTGACAAAGGCCAGCCGCGGCACGCGGTACTTGTTGGCCTGACGCCAGACGGTTTCCGATTGCGGCTGCACGCCGCCCACGGCGCAGTACACCATGCAAGCGCCGTCGAGCACGCGCATTGAGCGCTCAACCTCGATGGTGAAGTCAACGTGCCCGGGGGTGTCAATGATGTTGATGCGGTGCTCGGGCCAGGACAGGTCCATGCCCTTCCAGAAGCAGGTGGTGGCAGCCGAGGTGATGGTGATGCCGCGCTCTTGCTCCTGCTCCATCCAGTCCATCGTGGCGGCGCCGTCGTGCACTTCACCAATCTTGTGGTTCACACCGGTGTAGAACAGCACGCGCTCGGTGGTGGTGGTCTTGCCGGCGTCAATGTGCGCGGAGATGCCGATGTTGCGATAGCGCTCGATGGGGGTCTTGCGGGCCATGGTGTCACTCCAAATACAGGGGCCGCCACCGGGTCAGTAATAACCCGGTCAGGCGGCCGAGAGGCTGATGGGAAGGCTTAGAAGCGGAAGTGCGAGAACGCCTTGTTGGCTTCGGCCATGCGGTGCACTTCATCGCGCTTCTTCATCGCGCCGCCACGGCCTTCGCTGGCTTCCAGCAACTCATTGGCCAGACGCGCGGCCATCGACTTCTCGCCACGCTTGCGGGCCGACTCCTTGAGCCAGCGCATGGCAAGCGCCATGCGGCGGACGGGGCGAACTTCCACGGGAACCTGGTAGTTCGCACCGCCGACGCGGCGGGACTTGACCTCAACCATCGGCTTGATGTTGTTGATGGCGGCCATAAAGATCTCCAGTGGATCCTTGCCGGCTTTCTTCTCGACTTGCTCAAGGGCACCGTAAATGATGCGCTCGGCAACCGCTTTCTTGCCCGACTCCATGATGACGTTCATGAACTTGGACAGATCGACCGAACCGAATTTCGGGTCGGGCAGGATCTCGCGTTTGGGTACTTCGCGACGACGTGGCATGGTATTTCCTTCCAGTGCTTCAGTGGGTGACCGGGTCGATCAGTGATCGAGCGCCGCACCTAAGGGGTCACGCAACAGACCCCTCACTTACTCGGCGGCGCTCATGCGCCTGCCGCAACAGTCACGGCGCAGGCTTGACGGCCAGCGGTGACAACTGATCGAGAAACCTGCGACGCAAGCTCTCGGTATGTCAGGCCATCAGGCCTTCTTGGGACGCTTGGCGCCGTACTTGGAACGTGACTGCTTGCGATCCTTCACACCCTGCAGGTCAAGCGAGCCGCGCACGATGTGGTAGCGCACGCCGGGCAGGTCTTTGACCCGGCCGCCGCGCACCAGCACGACGCTGTGCTCTTGCAGGTTGTGGCCTTCGCCACCGATGTAGGAGATGATCTCGAAGCCGTTGGTCAGGCGCACTTTGGCAACCTTGCGCAACGCCGAGTTCGGCTTCTTGGGTGTGGTGGTGTACACGCGAGTGCACACGCCGCGGCGCTGCGGGCAGTTCTGCATCGCAGGCGACTTGCTCTTGACGGCTTCGACCTCACGGCCTTTGCGTACAAGCTGGTTGATGGTTGGCATGGCTAACTTGTTCCCGTTTGAAGTCAGATGTCTTCGGCAGCCAAATCGATAAGCGCAAGCGGCGCCGAGACCCGCAAGCATGCGAGACGACGCCTCAGAAGGCTTCTGAACGACTTGACGTTCTTGCTTGAACGACTTGACGTTCTTGCTTGAACGACTTGACGCTCTACTTTTCACCCAACGATGCGGGTGAGGTGATGTGCCGAAAAGCCTTCTATTATATGCAACCCACAGGCTGACCGCAAGCCGGATGTTGTTCAACCCTTTCACGGCCGGCGCCCGTTGCTTTTCCTGCGGCCTTTCATGGCCGATCTGATCTTGCCAGCGACCACCGCACCTGAGTCACCCATCGTCGTGCTCGACACCAACGCCTGGCTCGACCTGCTGCTGTTTGAGGACGCGCGGGCTGCGCCGCTGCGGGCGGCCCTGCTGGCCGGTCATCTGACCGCGCTGAGCACCCAGCCCATGCTCGATGAACTGGCTGACGTGCTGAGCCGGCCATTTGCCAGCGGCTGGGCGGTCGCGCCCGACGCCGTGCCCACGCGTGCGTTCGCCTTGTGCCGCGTGATCGACAGCGGCTGCCTGGTTGATCGCTGCGCACTCAAGGCGCCGCGCTGCAGCGACCCGGATGACCAGAAGTTCATCGACCTGGCCTGGGCCTGGCCCGCCACGTGGTTGATCAGCCACGACCGCGCGCTGCTTGCGCTGGCCCGGCCCGCAAAGGCACGCGGGTTGACCATCGTCACACCGGCCGGCTGGGCGCTGGCCAACGGGTCGGTGCCACCGGCCCTGGCGGCGCGCGGCTAACGGCCAGGGGTCGCCTCTGCCGGCAGTGTCTACCGGCCAATCACTGGCGAAAAAAAGGCGGCCAAAAGGCCGCCTTGGGTCGTTGCAGGCTGGGCGGTCGCATCAGCGCGACCGCCGCCTGGCTCAGAAGGTGCTGCTGTCGCTCGCGTCCGGCTGCGCATCGACCGCCGCCATCTGCACGGCGGCCAGTTCTTCGGCCTCCTGCAGGGCGATGGCGCGGCGCTCGGACTCGTCCATCTCTTCCTTCACCTTGCGGGCCTGGTGATAGGCCATGCCGGTGCCGGCGGGGATCAGACGGCCAACGATGACGTTTTCCTTCAGACCACGCAGCTCGTCGCGCTTGCCCATGATCGCCGCTTCGGTCAGCACCCGGGTGGTTTCCTGGAAGGAAGCCGCCGAGATGAACGAGTCGGTCGACAGCGAAGCCTTGGTGATGCCCAGCAGCACGTCGGTATAGGTGGCGGGCACCTTGTCTTCGCCGCGCAGGCGGTCGTTGGTGTCGAACAGCTCCGACCGTTCGACCTGCTCACCGACGATGTAGGTCGAATCGCCCGAGTTGCTGATCTGCACCCGACGCAGCATCTGGCGCACGATCACCTCGATGTGCTTGTCGTTGATCTTCACACCCTGCAGGCGATAGACGTCCTGCACCTCGTCGACGATGTAGCGCGCCAATTCCTCAACGCCCAGCAGACGCAGGATGTCCTGCGGGTCGGCCGCGCCGTCGACGATGAGCTCGCCCTTGTTGACCACCTGGCCTTCGTGCACCAGGATGTTCTTCTCCTTGGGCACCAGTTCTTCGTGCTTGTCGCCGTCGGGATCGGTAATCTCCAGCCGCACCTTGCCCTTGGTCTCCTTGCCGAACGAGATCGTGCCAGTCTGCTCGGCCAGGATGCCGACGTCCTTGGGTGAACGGGCCTCGAACAGTTCGGCCACCCGCGGCAAGCCGCCGGTGATGTCGCGTGTCTTCTGGCCTTCAACCGGGATGCGCGCCAGCACTTCGCCTGGCGCCAGATCCTGGCCGTCGCGCACCTGGATCAGCGAGCCCACCGGGAAGCCGATGGTCACAGCGTGGTCGGTGCCAGGGATCTTGACTTCAACACCGGCAGCATCGAGCAGCTTGACTTGCGGGCGCACTACCTTGATGGCACCACGGCGCTTGGAGTCGATCACCACCAGCGTGGACAAGCCAGTCACCTCGTCGACCTGCTTGGCCACGGTGACGCCTTCTTCCACATTCTCGAAGCGCGCCTTGCCAGCGAACTCGGTGATGATGGGGCGGGTCAGCGGGTCCCAGTTGGCCAGCACCAGGCCAGCCTTGATCTGTTGGTCGGCCCGGATGTTGAGCGTGGCGCCGTAAGGCACCTTGTGACGCTCTCGCTCACGGCCATGCTGGTCGGAGATGGTGATCTCGCCTGATCGCGAAATGACCACCAACTCACCCTTGCCGTTGGTGACATAGCGCATCGTGGCGTTGAAGCCGATGATGCCCTCGCTCTTGGCGTCCACGCTGTTGGCAACCGCCGCACGCGAGGCCGCACCACCAATGTGGAAGGTGCGCATCGTCAGCTGCGTGCCCGGCTCGCCGATCGACTGCGCGGCAATCACGCCCACCGCCTCGCCGATGTTGACCAGGCCACCGCGCCCGAGGTCGCGGCCATAGCACTTGGCGCAGATGCCGAAGCGCGTGGAGCAGGTCAGTGGTGTACGCACCTTGACCTCGTCGACGCCAGCTTCCTCGAATAGATCGAGCACGTCTTCGTCAAGCATGGTGCCCGCAGGCATCAGCAGCGACTGGTTCTCGGGGTGCAGCACCTCAACCGCAGCGACGCGGCCCAGGATGCGGTCACGCAGCGATTCAATGACCTCGCCGCCCTCGACCAGCGCGCGGGTGGCAAAGCCGTTCTCGGTGCCGCAATCGACCTCGGTGACCACCAGATCTTGCGTCACGTCGACCAGGCGGCGCGTCAGGTAACCCGAGTTTGCGGTCTTCAGCGCCGTGTCCGCCAGGCCCTTGCGGGCGCCGTGGGTGGAGATGAAGTACTGCAAAACGTTCAGGCCTTCGCGGAAGTTGGCGGTGATAGGCGTCTCGATGATCGAGCCGTCAGGCTTGGCCATCAGGCCACGCATGCCGGCCAGCTGGCGGATCTGCGCGGCGGAACCGCGCGCACCCGAGTCGGCCATCATGTAGATCGAGTTAAACGATTCCTGGTCCACTTCCTTGCCGTGGCGGTCGATGGTCTTCTGCTTGGACAGCTGGGCCATCATGACCTTGCCGACCTCGTCACCGGTCTTGCCCCAGATGTCGACGACCTTGTTGTAGCGCTCGCCGGAGGTGACCAGGCCCGAGACGTACTGCTGCTCGATTTCCTTGACTTCCTTTTCGGCGCGCTCGATCAGGCTTTGCTTCTGCGGCGGCACCAGCATGTCGTCGATGGCGATCGAGATGCCGGCACGCGTGGCCAGCCGGAAACCAGCCTGCAGCAGCTTGTCGGCCAGCACCACGGTCTCCTTCAGGCCGCACTTGCGGAAGCTGGTGTTGATCAGCTTCGAGATCTCTTTCTTCTTCAACGCCTTGTTGATGTGGGCGAAGGGCAGGCCCTTGGGCAGGATCTCTGACAGCAAGGCGCGGCCGACGGTGGTGTCAACCAGCTTGGTCACCGGCTGGAACTCACCGCCCTCGTCTTTGACCCACTCGGTCAGGCGCACCGCGATCTTGGCTGTGACCTCCACCACCTTGTTGTCCAGCGCGCGCTGCACTTCAATGATGTCGGAGAAGATCATGCCCTCACCCAAGCCGTTAATGCGCTCGCGGGTAGCGTAGTACAGGCCCAGCACCACGTCCTGCGACGGCACGATCGACGGCTCACCCGAGGCGGGGAAAAGCACGTTGTTGGAAGCCAGCATCAGCGTGCGGGCTTCCATCTGCGCCTCGATGCTCAGCGGGATGTGCACGGCCATCTGGTCGCCGTCAAAGTCGGCGTTGAAGGCCGAGCAGACCAGCGGATGCAGCTGGATCGCCTTGCCTTCGATCAGCACCGGCTCGAAGGCCTGGATGCCCAGGCGGTGCAGCGTCGGCGCGCGGTTCAGCAGTACCGGGTGCTCCTTGATGACTTCCTCAAGGATGTCCCAAACCACCGGCGTGCCGCTCTCGACTTCTTTCTTCGCTGCCTTGATGGTGGTGGCGATACCCATCGCCTCCAGGCGCGAGAAGATGAAGGGCTTGAACAGCTCAAGCGCCATCAGCTTGGGCAGGCCGCATTGGTGCAGCTTGAGCGTGGGGCCGACAACGATGACCGAACGGCCCGAGTAGTCGACGCGCTTGCCCAGCAGGTTTTGCCGGAAGCGGCCGCCCTTGCCCTTGATCATGTCGGCCAGCGACTTCAGTGCACGCTTGTTGGCGCCGGTCATGGCCTTGCCGCGACGACCGTTATCCAGCAGCGAATCAACCGCCTCTTGCAGCATGCGCTTTTCGTTGCGCACGATGATCTCGGGCGCCTTCAGCTCAAGCAAACGCGCCAGGCGGTTGTTGCGGTTGATGACACGGCGATAGAGGTCGTTCAGGTCGGAGGTGGCAAAGCGCCCGCCGTCCAGCGGCACCAGCGGACGCAGGTCCGGCGGCAGCACGGGCAGCACGTTCATCACCATCCAAGAGGGCTTCATGCCGCTCTTCTTGAAGGCTTCCATCACCTTCAGGCGCTTGCTGTTCTTCTTGACCTTGAGCTCGCTGCCGGTCATGTCGCCACGCAGGCGCTCGATCTCGACGTCGAGATCCATGTCGGCCAGCAGTTTCTGCACGCCTTCGGCGCCCATCAACGCGACGAACTCGTCACCAAATTCGGTGCGCTTTGCGTCGTAGTCCTCCTCGGTCATGATGGAGAACTTCTTCAGCGGGGTCATGCCGGGATCGACCACGACATAGGCTTCGAAGTACAGCACGCGCTCGATGTCGCGCAGCGTCATGTCGAGCACCAGGCCCAAACGCGACGGCAAGCTCTTGAGGAACCAGATGTGCGCGCAGGGCGCGGCCAGGTCGATGTGGCCCATGCGGTCGCGCCGCACTTTGGTCTGGGTCACTTCGACGCCGCACTTCTCGCAGATCACGCCGCGGTGCTTGAGGCGCTTGTACTTGCCGCACAGGCACTCGTAGTCCTTGATCGGGCCAAAGATCTTGGCGCAGAACAGGCCGTCACGCTCGGGCTTGAAGGTGCGGTAGTTGATCGTCTCGGGCTTTTTGACTTCGCCAAACGACCAGGAACGGATCTTCTCGGGGGACGCGATGCCAATCTTGATGGCATCAAAATGTTCGTCGGGGGTGAACTGCCTGAACAGATCGAGCAAACCCTTCATTGCATTCTCCAGAATCCAAAAATATGCGGAATTGCAACCTCAAGCGGGCGCTGCGGGGCCGGCTTTGCTGGGCCGCTGGCGGCGCCAACTTGAGGGGGAAGCGACAGAGCCGCTTCGGGGGTGGGCATCAGTTCTTCTCAAGTTCCATGTCGATGCCCAAGGATCGGATTTCCTTGACCAGGACATTGAACGATTCGGGCATGCCGGCTTCGATGGCGTGTTCGCCCTTGACGATGCTTTCGTAGACCTTGGTGCGGCCGTTCACGTCGTCTGACTTGACCGTCAGCATCTCCTGCAAGATGTAGCTGGCGCCGTAGGCCTCAAGCGCCCAGACCTCCATCTCACCGAAGCGCTGGCCACCGAACTGCGCCTTGCCGCCCAGCGGCTGCTGAGTGACCAAGCTGTACGGGCCGGTGGAGCGCGCGTGCATCTTGTCGTCCACCAGGTGGTGCAGTTTGAGCACGTGCATGTAGCCGATGGTGGTGGGCCGCTCGAACTGCTCGCCGGTGCGGCCGTCGAACAGATTCGCCTGCGTGCGGGTGGCGGTGAGGCCCTTCTTCGCAGCGATGTCTTCCGGATAGGCCAACGCGAGCATGGCGCGAATCTCACTCTCCTTGGCACCGTCAAACACCGGGGTGGCAAACGGCACGCCCTTGCTCAGGTTGCCGGCCATCTCGATGATGTCGGCATCACTGAGCGCGCCGATGTTCTCGGTCTTGCCGCCCGACTGGTTGTACAACTCGTCGAAGAACTTGCGCAGGTCGGCGATCTTTTCAAGTTCACGGGCCTCGCTCTGCAGCATGTCGCCGATGCGGTTGCCGATGCCCTTGCCGGCCCAGCCCAGATGCACTTCCAGCACCTGGCCGACGTTCATGCGCGAGGGCACGCCCAGCGGATTGAGCACGATGTCGACGGGTGTGCCGTCGGCCATGTAGGGCATGTCCTCGACCGGCACGATCTTGGAAACCACACACTTGTTGCCGTGGCGGCCGGCCATCTTGTCGCCCGGCTGCAGGCGGCGCTTGACGGCCAGGTAGACCTTGACCATCTTCAGCACGCCGGCGGGCAACTCGTCGCCTTGGGTCAGCTTCTTGCGCTTTTCTTCAAAAGCCAGGTCGAAGCTGTGGCGCGTCTGCTCAAGCGAGTTCTTGATCGACTCCAGCTGGTTGGCCACTTCGTCATCGGACGGACGGATGTCGAACCAGTGGAACTTCTCGACCGAAACCAGGTAGGCCTTGTCGATCACCGTGCCCTTGCTGATCTTCTGCGGGCCGCCGTTGGCCGGCTTGCCGATCAGCAGCTTCTCGATGCGATCGAAGGCGTCGCTCTCAACGATGCGCAGCTGGTCGTTGAGGTCAAGGCGGTAGCGCTTGAGCTCGTCGTCAATGATCTGCTGGGCGCGCTTGTCGCGTTGGATGCCCTCGCGAGTGAACACCTGCACGTCGATCACCGTGCCATTGGTGCCCTGGTCAACACGCAGCGAGGTGTCTTTCACATCGGACGCCTTCTCGCCGAAGATCGCGCGCAGCAGCTTCTCTTCAGGCGTCAGCGTGGTCTCGCCCTTGGGCGTGACCTTGCCCACCAGCACGTCGCCCGGCGTCACTTCAGCGCCGATATAGACGATGCCGCTTTCGTCCAGGCGGCCCAGTTGCTGCTCGCTCAGGTTCGGGATGTCGCGGGTGATTTCTTCGCTGCCCAGCTTGGTATCGCGGGCCATCACCACCAGCTCTTCGATGTGGATCGAGGTGTAGCGGTCTTCGGCTACGACACGCTCCGAGATCAGGATCGAGTCTTCGAAGTTGTAGCCGTTCCAGGGCATGAAGGCGACCAGCATGTTCTGGCCCAGCGCCAGCTCACCCAGGTCGGTTGATGCACCGTCGGCCACCACGTCGCCAGCACCCACCAGATCGCCCCGGCGCACGATGGCACGCTGGTGGATGTTGGTGTTCTGGTTGGAACGTTGGTACTTGATCAGGTTGTAAATGTCGACGCCGACTTCACCGGCCACCGTCTCGGCGTCGTTGACGCGGATCACGATGCGGTTGGTATCGACGTAGTCAACGATGCCGCCGCGCCGTGCGGTGACCACCGTGCCCGAGTCGACTGCGGCGACACGCTCGACACCGGTACCGACAAAGGCCTTCTCGGGGCGCAGCACCGGCACCGCCTGGCGCTGCATGTTGGCGCCCATCAGCGCGCGGTTGGCGTCATCGTGCTCCAGGAAAGGCACCAGCGATGCCGCCACCGAGACGATCTGCGCCGGCGCCACGTCCATGTACTGGATGCGCTCGGGCGAGGTCAGCACTGATTCGCCGGCCTCACGTGCCGACACCAGCTCGTCGGTCAGCGCGCCTGCGGGGCTGAGCGAGGCGTTGGCCTGGGCGATGACGTACTTGCCCTCTTCAATCGCCGACAGGTAGTCGATCTGCACCGTCACCTTGCCGTCATTGACGCGGCGGTACGGTGTCTCGAGGAAGCCATACTCGTTCAGGCGCGCATACAGCGACAGCGAGTTGATGAGGCCGATGTTCGGGCCTTCAGGCGTCTCGATCGGGCAGACCCGGCCATAGTGGGTGGGGTGCACGTCGCGCACCTCGAAGCCGGCACGCTCACGCGTCAGCCCGCCCGGGCCCAGCGCCGAGACACGCCGCTTGTGCGTGATCTCGGACAACGGGTTGGTCTGGTCCATGAACTGCGACAGCTGGCTGGCACCGAAGAACTCCTTGAGCGCCGCAGAGATCGGCTTGGAGTTGATCAGGTCATGCGGCATCAGCGCGTCGGTCTCGGCCTGGCCGAGACGCTCTTTGACGGCCTTTTCGATGCGCGCCAGCCCTGAGCGGTACTGGTTTTCGGCCAACTCACCAACGCAGCGCACGCGCCGGTTGCCGAGGTGGTCGATGTCATCAACATCGCCGCGGCCGTTGCGCAGCTCGACCAGGATCTTCACCACGTCGAGGATGTCGGCGTTGGCCAGCGTCATCGCGCCCTCGGGCGCATCACGGCCGACGCGGGCGTTGAACTTCATGCGGCCAACGCGTGACAGATCGTAGGTATCGGCGTTGTAGAACAAGCGGCCGAACAGCGCCTGCACGGCGTCTTCGGTTGGCGGCTCGCCGGGGCGCATCATGCGGTAGATGGCGACGCGGGCGGCCAGCTCATCGGCGGTCTCGTCAGCGGCCAGAGTCTGGCTGATGTAGGCGCCCTGATCCAGCTCGTTGGTAAACAAGCATTGCACCTCTTTGACGCCGGCGGCGCGCAGCTTCTTCAGCAGCAGGTCGGTCAGCTCGTCGTTGGCCTTGGCGATGATCTCGCCGGTATCGGCGTCAACCATGTTGCGCGCGATGATGCGGCCAACGATGTAGTCCTCGGGCACCGAGACAAACTGCATGCCGTTGGTTTCAAGCGAGCGCACATGGCGCGCGGTGATGCGCTTGTCCTTCTCGACAACCACCTTGCCGTCCCGGTCGGTGATGTCGAAACGCGCCACCTCGCCCTTCAGGCGATCAGGCACAAACTCCATCTGCGCGCCGGCGTCCATCAGGCGGAAGCTGTCGAACTCGAAGAAGTTGGCGAGGATCTGCTCGGGATTCAGGCCGATGGCCTTGAGCAGAATCGTCACCGGCATCTTGCGGCGGCGGTCGACGCGGAAGTACAGCACGTCCTTGGGGTCGAACTCGAAGTCGAGCCAGGAGCCGCGGTAGGGGATGATGCGCGCCGAGAACAGCAACTTGCCCGAGCTGTGCGTCTTGCCCTTGTCGTGCTCGAAGAACACGCCAGGGCTGCGGTGCAGCTGGCTGACGATGACCCGCTCGGTGCCGTTGACGATGAACGAGCCGTAGTCGGTCATGAGCGGCACTTCACCCATGTAGACCTCTTGCTCCTTGATCTCCTTGACCACCTTGGCGGGCGCCGACTCGCGGTCATAGATGATCATCTGCAGCTTGGCGCGCACGGCCGCAGCGAAGGTCAGGCCCCGCTGCTGGCATTCGCGCACGTCAAACGGCGGTTTCGCGATGTTGTACTCAATGAACTTCATCTCGACCATGCTGTTGTGCGAGACGATAGGGAACGCCGAGAGGAAGGCCGCCTGCAGCCCTTCGGGCTTGCGCTTGGACGGCGGCAGGTCTTTTTGCAGGAAGGCCACATAGGCCTCACGCTGCATGGTCAGCAGGTAGGGAACGTCGAGCACATGCTCGCGTTTACCGAAGCTCTTGCGAATACGCTTGCGCTCGGTATAGCTGTAGGGGGTTGCTTGCGCCATGGATACTCCGTTGCGATGAAGCCGGCCAGGGCCGGTCCGGCTTCTCGTCGGCGACTGGCAGCGGGCACACAAATCCACTCGGCATCACGCGAGCGGACGGCCCGAAGCTTGGTGGCTGGCCACTACCAGCCGCTGGCGGACAACCCCGACGTTGCACCGGAGTCCGACCAAACTGGTTCTCTGCAGTCGGTTCAGAGAACACTTGAAAAAGCCCAACAGGATAACCTGAAAGGCCATTGCAGGTGTTCTTAAGGGCTTTATGCCCTGAAAACGGCAAACGGCTGGCAGACCCCGGAGGGCCTGCCAGCCTTGGCCGCAAAGCCGAATTACTTGATCTCGGCCTTCGCGCCGGCGTCCACCAGCTTCTTCAGCGCGGCTTCAGCGTCGGCCTTGGACACGGCTTCCTTGACAGCCTTGGGAGCGCCGTCGACCAGGTCCTTGGCTTCCTTCAGGCCCAGGCCCGTCAGTTCGCGCACGGCCTTGATGACCTGCACCTTTTGGGCGCCGGCTTCGAGCAGCATGACGTTGAACTCGGTCTGCTCCTCGACCACCGCGGCGGCGGCGCTAGCGCCACCACCGGCCGGGGCGGCCATGGCGGCGGCGGACACGCCGAACTTCTCTTCGATGGCCTTGACCAGGTCGTTGAGTTCCATCACGGACATGGTGTCCATGGCGGTCAGGAATGCGTCTTTATCGAATGCCATTTGAATTTCTCGATTCAGGAAAGTGGGTTGAATGTCGGGGACGATCGATCAGGCGGCGACAGGCGCCTCTGCCGGGGCGTCCGGTGCTTCCGGTGCGTCTGGCACGTCCGGCGCGTCCGCAGGGGCCGGACCGGCCTTCTGCGCATGCACAGCGCCCAGCACCATGGCCAGTCGCTGGATCGGCGACTTCAGCAGGCCGGCGATCTGGGCGATCAGCACATCGCGGCTGGGGATCGCCGCCAGGGCTTTGACCCCGTCAGCGCTCAACAGCTTGCCGGCGTAAGCACCGCCCTTGATGATCAGCTTGTCGTTGCCCTTGGCAAAGTCTGAAATGACTTTGGCCGCGGCGACAGCGTCCTCGGAAAAGCCGTAGATCAGCGGGCCGAACATGCCCTCCGCTGCCACCTCGAACGGGGTACCGGCCACAGCGCGGCGAGCCAGTGTGTTCTTCAGTACATGAAGATACACACCCTTCTCACGCGCGTCACGGCGCAGCTTGTTCAGGTGTTCAACGGTGAGGCCACGGTACTCGGCCAGCGCGAGGGTCTGGGACTTGGCGGCTTGCGCCGACACGTCCGCGACCACGGCCGCTTTCTCGCTACGATTGAGACTCAAGGTCTGCTCCTCACAAAATTGCGCCGCTGGCCCTGCGTACAGGACGTCCCGGCGCATCCGGGTTGCAGCGACCAAACCTTCCAGCATCCGAACCGACAGGGTCAATGAAACCCCGGAAACTCGCATGTCCTTCAGGCGGGACCGCCATCTGCGCTGGCCGCTTGCCCGCGCCCGGTGAGGGGCTCAGGTTTGTCGATTAAGGGATCCAGGAGATCCCGCCAACGGTCTTGGATGGCCTGGCCACCGGTTGATCGCCGGGGGCCAGCCCACCAAACTTTTGCCCAGGCGCTAGACGGGCGCGAGGGGCTTGTGATTCATGGGACGATCAGGTCGCCGTCATCGACTGCATGTCGACGCGCACGCCCACACCCATCGTCGATGACAGCGCCAGCTTGCGCAGGTAGATGCCCTTGCTCGACGCCGGCTTGGCCTTGCTCAGCGCGTCCAGCAGCGCAGCCAGGTTGCCCTTGAGCTTGTCGCTGTCGAACGAACGGCGGCCGATGGTGCCGTGGATGATGCCGGCCTTGTCGACGCGGAACTGCACCTGGCCAGCCTTGGCATTGCGCACGGCCTGGGCGACGTCGGGCGTCACGGTGCCAACCTTGGGGTTGGGCATCAGGCCGCGCGGGCCCAGGATCTGACCCAGCGTACCGACCACACGCATGGTGTCGGGCGAGGCGATGACGACGTCAAAGTTCAGGTTGCCGGCCTTGATCTCGGCCGCCAGGTCGTCCATGCCGACGATGTCGGCGCCAGCGGCCTTGGCTTCTTCAGCCTTGGCGCCTTGCGCAAACACGGCCACACGCTTGGTCTTGCCGGTGCCGTTGGGCATCACGACAGCGCCGCGCACGACTTGGTCTGACTTCTTGGCGTCGATGCCGAGTTGCACCGACACATCGATGGATTCATCGAACTTGGCGGTTGCGCACTCTTTGACGATGGCGATCGCATCGTCAAAGCTGTAGAGCTTGAGCGAATCGACCTTGCCACTGGCGGCTTTTGCGCGCTTGGTGAGCTTCGTCATGTCAGACACCCTCCACCGTGATGCCCATCGAACGGGCGGAACCTGCAATCGTACGCACCGCAGCGTCCATGTCGGCAGCGGTGAGATCCTTGGTCTTGATCTTGGCGATCTCTTCGAGCTGGGCGCGGGTGATCTTGCCAACCTTCTCCAGGTGCGGGCGACCCGAACCCTTGTCGATCTTGACGGCCTTCTTCAGCAGCACGGTCGCCGGTGGCGACTTGAGCACGAAGGTGAACGACTTGTCGGCATAGGCGGTGATCACCACGGGCAGCTTCAGACCGGGCTCAACGCCTTGGGTCTGGGCGTTGAACGCCTTGCAGAACTCCATGATGTTGAGGCCGCGCTGGCCGAGGGCCGGGCCAATGGGGGGCGAAGGATTGGCCTTGCCCGCCGGTACTTGCAGCTTGATAAAGCCGACGATTTTCTTTGCCACAGAGGGCTCCTTTCGAGTTCAAACGCCTCTGGGCACGCATGCCTGGAAGCTCCTCGTCACTGCGACCCGATGGTTGATTCGACTGATGGCGTCGGGTCGCGCCCCAACACCAGCCGCTTAAAACTCAGACCTTCTCTACCTGCGCGAAGTCCAGCTCGACGCCGGTGGCACGACCGAAGATCGTGACCGAGACCTTGACCTTGGACTTGTCGTAGTTGACGTCTTCGACCGCGCCGTTGAAGTCGGTGAACGGGCCTTCCTTGACCCGCACCAGCTCGCCGATCATCCATTCAACCTTGGGACGCGGCTTTTCCAGACCTTCCTGCATCTGGTTGACGATCTTCATCACCTCGGCCTCGGAGATCGGCGCCGGGCGGTTCTTGGCGCCGCCAACAAAGCCGGTGACCTTGCTGGTGTGCTTGACCAGGTGCCAGGACTCATCGTCCATCAGCATCTCAACCAGCACGTAGCCGGGGAAGAAGCGCCGCTCGGTGACCGATTTCTTGCCGTTCTTGAGCTCGATGACTTCTTCGGTGGGCACCAGGATGCGGCCGAACTTGTCGTGCATGCCGGCGCGCTCGATGCGCTCGCGGATGTTGCGCTCAACCGCCTTCTCCATACCCGAATAGGCATGAACCACATACCAGCGGAAAGGTGAAGCAAGTGCGGCGGGCGCTTGGATGGCCGGCGCCACTTCGGGAATCAGATCGCTCATTGCTTAGCCTCTTCAGCGCTTCCAGCCCAGGACCAGGTCATACAGCACCCACTCCACGGTCTTGTCGGTCAGGAACAGGAACAAGGCCATCACGACCACAAAAGCAAAGACATAGGCGGTCATCTGCGTCGCCTCTTTGCGAGCGGGCCAGACCACCTTGCGCGTCTCTTTGACGGCATCACGGCCGAACGCGGTCAGTTGCTTGCCGGTCTCGGAGACAAAGAACATGGCCCCCGCCGCTGCCATCAGCAGCAGCATGGCCACCACGCGCAGCCAGAGATCCTGCTTGCCCAGCAGGTAGTAGGCCACCACGCCGCCCACCAGCAGCACGGCTGCGGCGGCCAGCTTGGCCTTGTCCGCGCCTGTGGAGACAGTTTCGATTTGCGTGTTGGTGGCCATGACTCTCGTTTCTCTGAACCGCTGCACCAGGCCCGATGGGCTCGTGCGTTGCGGTTGTGCCCATCAAACGCCAAGGCCCGCCGGGCTGTTCAAGCCTGCGGGCCGCGCTGTCTCGGGCCTGCTGGTCTGTGTGCGCGCTGTGCGGTGCGCCTTTAGCGCGGTTGGCGGGTGGCAGGGGCAGAGGGAATCGAACCCCCAACCTTCGGTTTTGGAGACCGACGCTCTGCCAATTGAGCTATGCCCCTGCTGCCGAACCCGTTATTTAGGTATTGAAGCTTACGCGATGATCTTGGCAACGACCCCAGCGCCCACGGTGCGGCCGCCTTCACGGATGGCGAAGCGCAAGCCTTCTTCCATCGCGATCGGGTTGATCAGCTTCACCGTGATGCTGACGTTGTCGCCGGGCATCACCATTTCCTTGTCGGCGGGCAACTCCACCGCG
>JBBQJN010000047.1:0-17266 GCA_038325945.1 Burkholderiales bacterium
TCGCCGATCAGCTTCTCGGCCGGCGTGCCGGCAATCGGGAAGAAGCGGATCAGGTGCTCGGGCGGCGGCAGCGGCGTCACTTCCTGGATGCGCTGGTCATCGGTCTCGCTGGTCTTTTCGCTCAGCGTGTAGCCGTGGGCCGGCTCGCTGCCGGCGGCGCTGCTGGCGGATTGTTTGGGGGCCATGATCAACTCCTGGGATCGGTAAGGACGAAAAAAAACCGCCGGCTGGGCCGGCGGTCTTCTGGGTGTCTGCTTGCTTCGCCTTACGCGCGCTTGCTTCTCCAGCCGCCGGTGAGGGGCGAGAACCAAAAGCTTGTAAAGAAAAAAGCGGAGACATGCATGGCTTTGAATGTAGCACGCCGCTGCATCTGCCTGGCAGGTGCGGGCGCTTCAGGGCTATTGCCACGCCGCACACACGCTCAGGCGGCTTGCTCGTCCGTGCCCGCAATGGCCGTCCGACGGGTGGCCCATTCGCTCAGCGCAGCGGGCGGCAGCGGCCGCGACCACAAGAAGCCCTGGCCGTGGCCGCAGTGCAGTTGACGCATCAGCGCGGCCTGGCTCTCGGTCTCAATGCCTTCGGCCACGGTGTCCATGCCCAGCGTTTGCGCTACGCGGATGGTGGCTTCGATCAGCACGCGGTGGTAGGCGCTGGTCTCGGCGTGGCTGACAAAAGAGCGGTCGATCTTTACGGTGTCTACCGGCAGCAGGTGCAAACAGGCCAGCGAGGAATAGCCCGTGCCAAAGTCATCGAGCGCGATGCGCACGCCCAACGCCTTGATCTCGCGCAAGCGGTTGCAGGCGGTTTCGTCCTGCGCGGCCAGGCTTTCGGTGACTTCAAGCTGCAGGGCCTGCGCCGCCATGCCGCTGTCGGCGATGCAGCGCTGCACATCGGCCACCAGGCCCGTGGTGTGCAGCTGCACCGGTGACAGGTTGACGGCCATTGAAGATGGCGCCAGCCGCCCCAGCGTGCGCTGCCAGGCCGCAAACTGGTGGCAAGCGGTCTCCAGCACAAACTGGCCGAGCGCCACGATCAGGCCCGAGTCCTCGGCCACCGGGATGAACTCCATCGGGCTCACCGGGCCGCGCAGCGGATGGTTCCAGCGCAGCAGCGCCTCGACGCCAAAGGTGTCGGCGGTCTGCAGGCTGACCACCGGCTGGTAGACCACGTGCATTTCCTGGCGCGCCAGCGCCTGGCGCAGATCGCGCTCAATCTCGGCGCAACGCGCCAGGCGCTCGTGCATCGCCGGGTCGTAGACCATGTAGCGGCCGCGGCCGGCCTTCTTGGCTTCATACATCGCGGTATCGGCGTCGCGCATCACGGTGTTGGCGTCGTTCGCCGCCTGGGCCGAGGTGACGATGCCGATGCTGGCACTGGAGTGCACCAGCTGGCTGCCGATGCGGTAAGGCGCGGCCAGCACCTCAACCAGCCGCTGCGCCACGGCGCAGGCTTCGTCGCGGTGCTGTACACCTTCGAGCAGCACCACAAACTCGTCGCCGCCGATGCGCCCGGCCCAGGGCTCGTCCAGGCCAGGCAATTCGGGCAAGGGCGGCAAATGGCTGTCGGTGGCGTTGACCGTATCACTGCGGCGCAGCGCGCCGCGCAGGCGCTGCGCAATCTGGCGCAGCAGTTCGTCGCCGGCGCTGTGGCCCAGCGTGTCGTTGACCTGCTTGAAGCGGTCGAAATCCATGTACAGCACGGCGTAGCCAAAGTCGGGCTGGTGCGCCGCGCGCTCCACCGCCTGCTGCACGCGGCCAAACATCGCCGCGCGGTTGGGCAGCTGGGTCAGGCCGTCGGTTCTTGCCGCATGGCGCAGCATGGCCTGCATCTGCAGCTGCTCGGTGAGGTCGGTGTGGATGCCGGCCATGCGCAGAGGACGACCGTCCGGCGCGCGCTCGATGACCACGCCACAGCTTTGCACCGTGGCCCATTCGCCGTCCGGGCGGCGCAATCGCAACTCGGCGCGGCAGGGCAGCAAGGGGTTGGCCAGGTGCTGGCGCATCGCTTCGCGCCATGCGCGGCGGCTGTCGGGATGCACCAGCGTGGCCCAGCGGTGCTGGTTCAGTTCAATCTCGCCGCGCCGGTAGCCCAGGATCTCGAGCAGCCGGTCGTTGCAGGTCATGCTGCTGGTGCGCAGATCCCATTGCCAGAGGCCGAGGCCGGCGGCGTCGATGACATGGCTCAGCAAGGCCTGCTGGTTGCGCTGCTCCGACAGATCGGCAAGGCCGCTGATGCTGCCTGTAGCCTGGCCATCGCTGTCGAGCACAGTCTCGGTGTGCACCAGCAGCCAGTGCACCCGGCAGTCGGGCGCCACTACGCCGATCACCTCGCCAGCAGCTTGGCCGACGGCGCGGTCCAGGGCTTCAGCCAAGGCCTCGGCCAGCGGCGCAGGTGCCGGGCCAGAGGTCTCGGCTTCGGCCATCGCCCGCCCGTCGGCATGCAGCAATTGCCAGCCGCTGCTGACCGCTTGCAAGCCCAGTAACTGGCTGCGGCTGAGCATCAGCTGGCGTTCGGCCGCGCCATTGCAGTCAACCACCCGGCCAGCGCTGTCGCGCCGCAGCATGCCATTGGGCAGGCGCTGCAGCGATTGCGCCGCCGACATTGCCGTCGACGGCGCCGCGCTGGCGGCCACCGTGCCCGCCTTGCCTGCGGTTCGTCGCCGCGTACCGGCACGCCGCAGCGCTGCAGCGGCGAAGCTGCGGCGTGACGGATTGATCGGCGGGCGCAAGGGCAAACGGCTCTCCAGTGGACAGGCTGCCGAACCGCGCCAGGCGCGGACAGCTACTGCATGCCCTATCGGCAGCCCGAGAACGGAACTTGAGCGCGCGCCGGGCACGGCGGCCGGCATGCCGCGAACCAGGAGCTTGTCCGCAAGCATGCGGCCAGAGCCTTCACCCGCCACTCGCAGGCCCGCAGGGGCCTGCTCGGCGCGGGTTCAGCGCTTCAGGCTGATCAGCCAGCTCATCACGTCGGCCTTTTCACCCGCCGTGCATTCGCGGCCAAGCACGTCACGGCAGTTGAGCCGGAAGTGGAACTCGACCTGGGTCAGGTTGCTGAGGCGATCAGCCTGCGCCGCTGGCGCCAGCGGCGGGATCGGCTTGCCGGTTATGGCATGTTGGCCCGGCTGCAGCGGATTGGCGGTATGGCAGGTGGCGCAAGTCCAGTCGAAGTCGTTCTCGAACTTCTTCACGAACAGGCGCTGACCTCGCTCGGCCGAGGCCGGCGCGCCGGCTTGCTTGACATAGCCCGCCAGCAACTCGGCGGGGCTGGCGGCCAGCGCCGGCGCGGCCAGGCTGGCGGCGAGCAGCAGTGCGGCGACCGAATGCACAGGTGCAAGGTGTTTCATGGTGGCTCCGTCTGTTCAGGGGGGCATCAGTCACTGCCCGCTGGCGCGGGCGGCAGGCTCAAGTCCATTGAACAGCAAATTGGCGGAGCGGCTTTGTCGCGGCGCAAGCTCTTGATTTCTGCCAGGCGGCCAGCGGCCGGCGGCACGCACCACGCAGCGCGGTTCACCCGGCGCAGCTTCAATCCGGGTCGGGCGCTGCCAGTTGCCAGCGTCGGGTCACCTCACCCTTGGCATTGGCGCTCTCCAACTGCACGCCGAAGCCCCACAGCCGGGCGACATGCCTGAGCACCTCCTGCGCGCTGTCGTCCAGCGGCCGGTCCTTGTGCTGAAAGTGGCGCAGCGTGAGGCTGCGGTCGCCGCGCAGATTGACACTCCAGACCTGGATGTTGGGCTCGCGTGTGCCCAGGTCGTACTGCTGCGACAGCGCTTCTCGCACCTGCCGGTAGCCGCTCTCGTCATGGATGGCGGCCACTTCAAGTTCACGCTGCTGTTCATCGTCGTGGATCGTGAACAGGCGCAGATCGCGCATCAGCTTGGGGCTGAGGAACTGGCCGATGAAGCTTTCGTCCTTGTAGTTGCGCATTGCCTGGTCCAACGTGGGCAGCCAATCGGCGCCGGCGATGTCGGGGAACCACAGCCGGTCTTCGTCGGTGGGCCGCTCGCAGATGCGCTTGATGTCGGTGTACATCGCAAAACCCAGCGCATAGGGATTGGTGCCCGAGTAGCCTCGGTCAGCCACGCCCGGCTGGTGAATCACGTTGCTGTGGCTCTTCAGCCATTCGATCATCATGCCGTCGCTGAGGTAGCCGTCGTCGTACATGGTGTTGAGCAGCTTGTGGTGCCAAAACGTGGCCCAACCTTCATTCATCACCTGGGTCTGGCGCTGCGGGTAGAAGTACTGCGCCACCTTGCGCACGATGCGCACGATCTCGCGCTGCCAGGGTTCGAGCAGCGGCGCATTTTTCTCGATGAAGTACAGCAGGTTCTCCTGCGGCTCGTCAGGGAAACGCCTGGCCTCGGCCGGGCCGTCGGCCTTGTCGGCACGGCGTGGCAGCGTGCGCCAAAGGTCGTTAACCTGCTGCTGGGCATAGGCCTCGCGGTCTTTTCGCTCAGTCAGTTCTTGCGCCAGGCTCTTGCGGGTGGGCCGGCGGTAGCGGTCGACGCCATGGTTCTGCAGCGCATGGCAGCTGTCGAGAAACTGTTCGACCTCGTCGAGGCCATGGCGCTCTTCGCACTCGGCAACATAGTTTCGGGCGTAGACCAGGTAGTCGATGATCGACGAGGCATCGGTCCACATGCGGAACAGGTAGTTGCCCTTGAAGAAGCTGTTGTGGCCATAGGCCGCATGGGCAATCACCAGCGCCTGCATCGGCAGCGTGTTCTCCTCCATCAGGTAGCTGATGCAGGGGTTGCTGTTGATGACGATCTCGTAGGCCAGGCCCATCGCGCCGCGCTTGTAGTTCTTCTCGGTGCTGATGAACTCCTTGCCGTAGCTCCAGTGCCGGTAGTTCACTGGCATGCCGACGCTGGCATAGGCGTCCATCATCTGCTCGGCAGTGATGATCTCCAGCTGGTTGGGATAGGTGTCGAGGCCGTAGCGCTCGGCGGTGTGGCGGATCACCTCGTGGTACTGGTCGATCAGCTCAAACGTCCAGTCGCTGGGTGCGGGCAGGCGCTGCGCCGGCTGTTGCAGCGGCAGCGGGCCGCGCAAGGGGCGCGGCGCAGCTGCGGTTGCGTCGGCGGCCAGGGTGGGCTCGCGGTCAGCGGAAAGCGGTTCACTCATGCATCGTCTCCAGCGCCCGGCGGGCGCACTCAGGCGGCGGCCGCGGCCTTCTTGAACAGGTCGCGAAACACCGGAAAGATCTGCGAGGCCTCGACCGCCTTGCGCATCGCGAAGTGGCCCGTCTCATCGGCCAGCTGGCTGTATTCCTGCCACAGGTTCTGCTCTTCCTCGGCCACCTGCACATAGGCAAAGTAGCGGCACAGCGGCAGGATCTGCTGCGCCAGCAGCTCGCGGCAGCGGCCGCTGTCGTGGTGCCAGTTGTCGCCGTCGCTGGCCTGCGCGCCGTAGATGTTCCACTCGCTGGGGCTGTAGCGGGCGCGGATGATCTGTTCCATCAGCACCAGCGCACTGCTCACCACCGTGCCACCGGTCTCGCGGGCGTGGAAGAAGTTCTCCTCGTCGACCTCTTGCGCCTGGGTGTGGTGGCGGATGAAGACGATGTCGATTTTTTCGTAGTGCCGGGTCAGGAACAGGTAGAGCAGGATGAAGAAGCGCTTGCTCAGGTCTTTGCGGCCCTCGTCCATCGAGCCCGACACATCCATCAGGCAGAACATCACCGCCTTGCTGCTGGGCAGCGCCACCTTCACCCGGCTGCGGTAGCGCAGGTCAATCGGGTCGAGGTAGGGGATGCGTGCCAGCCGCTGGCGCAAGGCTTCGACCTGCAGCGCCAGCGGCTTGAGTGCCAGCCGGGCCGCAGCGTCACCGGCGGCCGCCGCAGCTTGCGTGGCGAGCAAGCGATCCTCCAGCTCGGCCAGCTCAACCCGCGAGCCGGCGCCCACGGCGATGCGCCGGCCGATGGCGCCTCGCAGCGAGCGCACCACATGCAGGTTGCTGGGGTTGCCGTCACTGGCATAGCCGGCGCGGTGGCTCTTCCACTCGGGCAGCTCGGCGAGCTGGGTGCGCACCAGGTGGGGCAGGGCCAAATCCTCGAAGAAGATCTGCAGGAACTCCTCTTTGCTCAGCGCGAAGCTGAAGTCGTCCTCACCCTCACCCTGGTCGCTGGCCTTGCCCTTGCCGCTGCCGCCGCCCTGGCCGCCCTGCGGGCGCTTGATGCGGTCGCCGCGCACATGGTCTTGGTTGCCCGGGTGCACGATATCGCGCACGCCACCGCTGCCGTGACGGAACACCGGCTCAGACAAGTCTTTCTGCGGAATGCGCACTTCCTCGCCACGCTCAAGGTCGCGGATGCCGCGGCCGTCGACGGCGCGGCGCACCGCCTCGCGGATCTTGTCCTTGTAGCGCCGCACAAAGCGCTCGCGGTTGCCGATCGACTTGTTCTTGCCGGCCAAGCGGCGGTCGATGATGCTTTGAAGCGCCATGGCTGGTCAGTCCGCGGCAGTGGGCTCAACGCTGTGGCGCGTCATCAGCTTGATTTCCTGACCCGCAGATACCACTCGCACAACAACCGCACCTGCTTGGATGTGTAGCCCTTGGCCACCATGCGGGTGACAAAGTCTTCGTGTTTCTTGGCCTCGTCGGCGCTGGCCTTGGCATTGAAGCTGATCACCGGCAACAGCTCTTCGGTGTTGGAGAACATCTTCTTCTCGATCACCGCGCGCAGCTTCTCGTAGCTGGTCCAGAGCGGGTTGTTGCCCTGGTTGTTGGCGCGTGCACGCAGCACAAAATTGACGATCTCGTTGCGGAAGTCCTTGGGGTTGGCGATGCCGGCGGGCTTCTCGATCTTCTCCAGCTCGGCGTTCAGGCTGCCGCGGTCAAACACCTCGCCGGTGTCGGTGTCACGGTACTCATGGTCCTGGATCCAGTAGTCGGCATAGGTGACATAGCGGTCAAAGATGTTCTGACCGTACTCGGAGTAACTTTCCAGGTAAGCGGTCTGGATCTCCTTGCCGATGAACTCGGCATAACGCGGCGCCAGCTGCTCCTTGATGAAGCCGGTGTACTTCTGCTCAAGCTCGGGCGAGAACTGCTCGCGGGCGATCTGCTGCTCAAGCACATACATCAAGTGCACCGGGTTGGCGGCGATCTCGGCCGAGTCGAAGTTGAAGACCTTGGACAAGATCTTGTAGGCAAAGCGGGTGGAAACGCCGTTCATGCCCTCGTCGACCCCGGCGTAATCGCGGTACTCCTGGTAGCTCTTGGCGCGGGGGTCGGTGTCCTTGAGGTTGTCGCCGTCGTAGACCTGCATCTTTGAGAACAGCGACGAGTTCTCGGGCTCCTTGAGCCGGGTCAGGATGGCAAACTGACTCATCATCTTCAGCGTTCCGGGCGCGCACTTGGCCTGGCCCAGCGAGCTGCCGCTGATCAGCTTCTCGTAGATCTTGATCTCTTCGCTGACACGCAGGCAGTAGGGCACCTTGACGATGTAGATGCGGTCAAGAAAGGCCTCGTTGTTCTTGTTGTTGCGGAAGGTCTTCCACTCGCTCTCGTTGCTGTGGGCCAGCACGATGCCGTCGAACGGGATCGCGCCAAAGCCCTCGGTGCCCTTGAAGTTGCCCTCCTGGGTGGCCGTCAGCAAGGGGTGCAGCACCTTGATCGGCGCCTTGAACATCTCGACAAACTCCAGCAGTCCCTGGTTGGCCAGGCACAGCCCGCCCGAGAAGCTGTAGGCGTCGGGGTCGTCCTGGGCAAAGTGCTCGAGCTTGCGGATGTCTACCTTGCCCACCAGCGCGCTGATGTCCTGGTTGTTCTCGTCGCCCGGCTCGGTCTTGCTGATGCCCACCTGCTTGAGCACGCTGGGGAAGCGTTTGATGACTTTGAACTTGCGGATGTCGCCGCCGTATTCCTCGAGCCGCTTGACCGCCCAGGGCGACAGGATGCGGTTGAGGTAGCGGCGCGGGATGCCGTACTCGCTTTCGAGGATGGCGCCATCCTCGGCGGCATCAAACAGGCCAAGCGGCGACTCGTTCACCGGCGAGCCCTTGATGGCGTAGAACGGCACGTCCTGCATCAGCGACTTCAGTCGCTCGGCGATCGAGCTCTTGCCGCCACCCACCGGGCCCAGCAGGTAGAGGATCTGCTTCTTTTCCTCCAACCCTTGTGCGGCATGGCGGAAGTAGCTCACCACCTGTTCAATGGCGTCTTCCATGCCGTAAAACTCGGCAAAGGCCGGGTAGCGCTTGATGAGCTTGTTGGCGAACAGGCGCGACAGCCGCGTGTCGTTGCGGGTGTCCACCAGCTGCGGCTCGCCGATGGCGCGCAGCATGCGCTCGGCGGCGGTGGCATAACAAACCGGGTTGCGCTTGCACTCGGCGAGGTAGTCCTCGAGGGACATTTCCTCTTCACGACTGCGCTCGTAGCGCGCGGCAAAGTTGCTGATCACGTCCATGGCACTCTCCTTGATCGGACACAGCACCGACGCAGGGGCTAGCCCTGTCGGTGGCGGGGAAGTTCTGATGGCGCCCCGGCTTCACCGGCCCGGGCGTCATCAGAGCTTTCCTGTCAGATCACGGCCTGTTCAAGTCAGCAGTCAGGCAAGGCCAGCTTGATGCATGCGGCGGTGATGCAATCGGTCGAACAAACGGGCCAGGAGCCGCCAATCTTCGTCGCCAGCTTGGCGCAGTCGCCGTGGCTGGTTCTTGAGCTGCACTCAGCTTAAACGGTCGAGCCTGTGCCGCCGCTGACAGCAGTTTCTGACGTTTGATCGCTGTCGTCTTGATCGGTTCAGCCATGCCCTGCCTGGGGTCGCGGTCTTGGTGCGGCATCGTCAGGCCATGGTGCAGGCGGCAGGCCGGTTTGGCCAGCGGGTTGGCCCGCGCCACCGGCGCGCAAGTGAACGATTGGCCTTCATGCGTGCGCAAGTTGGCACGCCGGCCTTGTTCACAACCGATCAGCGGTCCTTGACGCCCAGCTTGTCGAGCAGGCCGTTGAGCTCGTCGAGCGACAGGAAGCTGATCGCCACCTCGCCCTGTTGGCCGCGCTTGGTGCTGCGGTGGATGCGGATCTCGACCTGCGCGGTCAGCGCGTCGGCCAGTTGTTCTTCGAGCCGCACGATGTCGCGTGATTTGTCCTGCTTGACCCGCAGCAGCGGCGCCTGGCGGCCGTTGCCCTGGGCTCTGGCCACCAGCTTTTCGGCCTCGCGCACGCTGAGCTTGCGGCTGACGATCTCGGTCGCACTGGCCACCTGCTGGCCGGCGTCCAGCCCCAGCAGGGCGCGTGCATGGCCCATGTCCAGGTCACCGGCCAGCAACATTTGCTGCACCGGCGCGGTCAGGTTGAGCAGCCGCAGCAGGTTGCTGGCTGCGCTGCGTGAGCGGCCCACCGCCTGCGCCGCCTGCTCATGGGTGAGCTTGAACTCGGTCACCAGGCGCTGCAGGCCCTGCGCTTCTTCCAACGGGTTGAGGTCTTCGCGCTGGATGTTCTCGATCAGCGCGATCACCGCAGCGGCTTCGTCGGGCACCGGCTTGACCAGCACCGGCACCTCGTCGAGCCCGGCCAGCTTGGCAGCGCGGAATCGCCGTTCGCCAGCGATGATCTCATAGCCCGCAGCACCCACCGGGCGCACCAGAATGGGCTGGATGATGCCCTGGCTCTTGATGCTCTCGGCCAATTCGTAGAGCGAGCCCTCGTCCATGCGCGTGCGCGGCTGGTACTTGCCGGGCTGCAACTGGCTGAGCTTGAGCGTGGTGGGGCGCGAGGCATCGGCCGGCGAGGCGTCCGCCACCCTGGGGCCGAGCAATGCTTCGAGGCCGAGGCCGAGGCCCTTGGGTTTCTTGGTGACCATGGGCGGGGATTGTGAGCGATCAGGCCGGCGGCGGCGCATCGGCGATGCCGCCGCGCCGCGCCGCGGCCACCACCCGTCGTCCTGCCAGCCGGGCAGCAGCAGGTTTCGCACTGCGGTCATGGGCCTTGCCTTATGCTTCTGAGTTGATTTGCAGTGTGAACAACAGGATCGTGCCATGAGCTATTCCATCTTCGTCGACGGGCAAGAAGGCACCACCGGCCTGCGCATCCACGAGATGCTGGCGCGCCGCAGCGATGTCGAGGTGCTGCGCATTGACGCCGACAAGCGCAAGGACAGCGCCGAGCGCGCACGGCTGCTCAACGCCGCCGACGTGGCCTTTTTGTGCCTGCCCGACGCCGCCGCGCGCGAGGCTGCGGCGCTGGTGAGCAACCCGCGCACTTGCATCATCGACGCCAGCAGCGCGCATCGCACTGCGGCCGACTGGGTTTTCGGCCTGCCTGAATTGGCAGCAGGCCAGCGCGACAAACTGCGCGCGGCCAAGCGCATCTCCAACCCGGGCTGCCACGCCAGCGCCTTCATCCTGCTGCTGCGCCCGCTGATTGACGCTGGCCTGGTGGCGGCCGACGCGCTGCTCAGCGCGACCTCGATAACCGGTTATTCGGGTGGCGGCAAGACCATGATCGCGCAGTACGAGGCCGGCGCCGACGCCGCGCTGCAGTCGCCGCGGCCCTATGGCCTGGCGCTCAAGCACAAGCACCTGCCCGAGATGCTGGCCCATACCGGCCTGCACGCGGCGCCGGTGTTCATGCCGATGGTGGCCAACTTTCTGCAGGGCTTGTCGGTCAGCGTGCCGCTGCACCTGGCGCAACTCAAGCCGGGCACCACGCCGGTGATGTTGCAGCAGGCGCTGGCAGCGCATTACGAGGGCGAACGCTTTGTCAAGGTGATGCCGCTGGCCGACCCCGACACGCTGGCGGCCGGCTTCTTTGACGTGCAGGCCTGCAACCACAGCAACCGCTGCGAGCTGTTTGTCTTTGCCAACGCGCACCAGGTGCTGCTGATGTCGCGGCTGGACAACCTGGGCAAGGGTGCCAGCGGCGCCGCAGTGCAGAGCATGAACCTGCACCTGGGGCTGGACGAAGGCTTGGGGCTCTAAGCTGCAGCCGGCTTTAGCATGGCGTGCGGCCGGCGCGCAGCGTGGTCAGCACTTCATCCGTGTGTTCACCCAGCGTCGGTGCCGCGCTGCGGATGGCGCCGGGCGTGGCGCTGAGTTTGGGCACGATGCCGGGCACCGCAAGCGCCAGGCCGTCGGGTGTGCTGGCCTGCTGGATCATGCCGCGCGCCAGAAAATGCGGATCGGCGGCGATGTCGGCCACGGTATAGATGCGTCCCACCGGCACGCTGGCGGCCTGCAGCGTGGCCACCACCTCGGCCACCGGGCGCTGCACGGTCCAGGCGGTGATCGCGGCGTCAAGCTCATCCACCCGCGCCGCGCGCTGGGCGTTGTCGGCCAGGCCGGGCTCTTGCTCTAGGTCGTCGCGGCCAACGCAGGCCATCAGCCGCTTGAAGATGCTGTCGCCATTGCCGCCGATCACCACCTGGCCGTCGGCGCAGCGGTAGGCGTTGCTGGGCGCAATGCCCGGCAAGGCCGATCCGGCGGGTTGGCGCACCACGCCAAAGGCGCTGAATTCGGGCAGCAGGCTCTCCATGCAGTTGAAGACCGACTCATACAGCGCCACATCGACCACCTGGCCGCAGCCCTTGGGCGCCTCGGCACAGACCGAGGCGGCGCGGGCCTGCAGCGCCAGCAGCACGCCGATGACGCCGTGCAGCGCCGCCAGCGTATCGCCCAGGCTGACGCCAGCGCGCACCGGCGGGCGGCCGGGCTCGCCCATCAGGTGGCGCAGCCCGCCCATGGCCTCGGCCACCACGGCAAAGCCGGGCAGGTCGCGGTAGGGCCCGGTCTGGCCGTAGCCGCTGATGCGCAGCATGATCAGCCCTGGGTTGCTTGCAGCCAGGGTGTCGTAGCCCAGGCCCCATTTCTCCAGCGTGCCGGGCTTGAAGTTCTCGATCAGCACGTCGGCCTGGGCGGCCAGCGCGGCGGCGTCGGCGCGGCCTTCGGGCGTGCGCAGATCGAGCACCACACTGCGCTTGTTGCGGCTTTGTACCTGCCACCAGACGCTGGTGCCCTGGTGCAGCAGCCGCCACTTGCGCAGCGGATCACCGTCGCCGGGCGGCTCGACCTTGATCACGTCGGCACCAAAATCGGCCAGCGTCTTGCCGGCAAACGGCCCGGCGATGAGCTGGCCGAGCTCCAGCACCTTGAGCCCGGTCAGCGGGCCGTGGGCGAGGCGGTTTGGCGTGGTGGCTGCGGCGGTATCGGTCATGTCGGCTGCATTGTGGCGGCTCAAACCCGCGCAAGGGCTTGCACGAAGGTGACTGCGGGCGCCGCACGCTCGGGCTAACCTGCGGCCCATGACAACCCTCTTCGACCCCATCCGCCTCGGCGACATCGCGCTTGCCAACCGCATCGTGATGGCGCCGCTGACGCGCAACCGCGCGCCCCGGCAGCTGCCCAATGACCTGATGGTCGAGTACTACCGCCAGCGCGCCAACCCGGCCACCGGCGCCGGGCTGATCATCAGCGAGGCCACCCAGATCAGCCCGCAGGGCCAGGGCTACCTCGACACCCCCGGCATCCACAGCGCCGAGCAAGTGGCCGGCTGGCGCAAGGTGACCGACGCGGTGCATGCCGAGGGCGGCCGCATCGTGGTGCAGCTGTGGCATGTGGGCCGCATCTCGCATGTCAGCCTGCAGGCTGGCGGTGTGGCGCCGGTGTCCTCCACCACCCGGGGGGCGCAGGTCAAGACCTTCACCGCCGAGGGCTTTGTACCCTGCTCGGCGCCGCGGCTGCTCAGGCTCGACGAGATCCCGGGCCTGATCAGCGACTACCGGTTGGCCGCGCGCAACGCCATCGACGCTGGCTTTGACGGCGTCGAGGTGCATGGCGCCAACGGCTATCTGCTCGAGCAGTTCCTGCGCGACAGCATCAACGACCGCGCCGACGCCTATGGCGGCTGCATCGCCAACCGGGCCCGGTTGATGGTCGAGGTGATGCAGGCCATCGCGGCCGAGATCGGCGGCGGCCGCACCGGCATCCGGCTATCGCCGATCACGCCGGTCAACGACGCGGCGCAGGACAGCGACGCTGCCGCGCTGTACGCCCATGTGCTGCAGCGACTGGCACCGCTGCAGCTGGCCTTCATCCATGTCATCGAGGGCCAAACCGGCGGCGCGCGCGATCTCAGCGACAAGGGCGTGCCGCCGTTCGACTACACCGCGCTGCGCGCGCACTACAGCGGGCCTTGGATGGTCAACAACGGCTACAGCCGGCAGATGGCGCTGGACGCGGTGGCCTCGGGCGCAGCCGACCTGGTGGCCTTTGGCAAGCCCTTCATCAGCAACCCTGATTTGGGCCAACGGCTGCGCGACAACGCGCCATTGCAGCCCTTGGTGCCGGCCACGCTGTACGGCGGCGGCGCCGCCGGCTACACCGACTACCCCGCGCTGGAAGTAGCCAACGCGCAGTGAGCTGTCGCAGCGCCCCGGCCCGTTGGCACAGCGCTTCGGCGGCCGTGCGCTTGGCCGTCACCGTGCTGCTGGCGGCGGCCGCAGGCGCGCTGGCGCAGGCGCTGCACTCGCCATTGCCCTGGCTGATCGGGCCGTTGCTGTTTACCGCCGCAGCCAGCGCGCTGGGCGCGCCGCTGCTGGCCTCGCACCGGCTGCGCAATGCCGGCCAGTGGATTCTGGGTACGGCGCTGGGCCTGTACTTCAGCCCGCAGGCGGTGGCGGTGGTGCAGACGCTGGCGCCGGCCATCGCGCTGGGCGTGGCCTGGGCGCTTGGCTTGGGTTATGCCTTCTACCGTTGGCTGATGTGGGTTGAGCGCGGGCACGGCGTGCTGCCGGCGTCGGCCTTTTTCGGTGCGGCCATCGGCGGCGCTTCCGAGATGGCGCTGCTGGCCGACCGCGCCGGCGCCCAGGTCGACCGCGTCGCTTCGGCGCATTCGCTGCGGGTGCTGATCGTGGTGGTGCTGATCCCGTTTGCCTACCAGGCGCTGGGCGTGCACGGCGCCGATCCAGCGATGCGGGCGGTGCACGGCGTACAGCCGGTGGGCTTAGCCCTTTTGCTGGCAGCCACGGCGGCTGGCGGCGCGCTGATGCAGGTGCTGCGGGTGCCCAATCCCTGGGTGCTGGGCGCGCTGGCGGTGTCAGCGGCGCTGAGCGGATCCGGCGTCGAGTGGTCGGCGCTGCCGCGGCCGCTGTCCAACGCCGCCCAACTGGCGATCGCGGTGACGCTGGGCGTGCGCTTCACGCCGGCTTCGCTGCGGGCGGCACCACGCTGGTTGACGGCGGTGGCGCTGGGCACGTTGGCGATGATCGCGCTGTCGGCCGGCTTTGCGGCGCTGTTGGCCTGGGGCTGGCAGCTGCATCCGGCCACGATGCTGCTGGCCACCTCGCCCGGTGGCATCACCGAGATGGCGATCACCGCGTCGGTGTTGGGCCTGGGCGTGCCGGTGGTCACCGCCTTTCATGTGGTGCGTTACATCGCGGTGCTGGTGCTCACCGGGCCGCTGTGGCGCTGCGAAATGCGGAGGCTGCGGCGGCTGGCGCGGCGCCCGGCCGCTTGATCGGAGCGCGCGCCGCGCTCAGCGGCGCTTGCGCATGCGCGCCAGGGCGAGCTCGCGCAGGTTCACCTCGCGCGGGCCGGGCACGATCTCGATCGCATCACCCGCCTGCAGCGTGCCCGGCCGGGTTACCGCTAGGTAGCTGCCGCAGTAGCCCGACTGGTTCATCAGCGAGCTGGCCTGCTCAAAGCCCATCACCGCATTGAACTTGAAGCAAGGCCTGCGCGGCTCGGTCACCGCCAGCTCGCAATCGGGCAGCCGCAGCCGGTCGCCGATCCAGAGCCGGGTCTCGTCGAAACCGTCAACCGTCAGGTTCTCACCCATGAAGCCGTAAGGCAGGGCTTGGTCCGGTGCGGCCGCCCGTGCCTGCGCGCGCACCGTCTGCCAAAACGGGTAATGCAGCACCGGGTAGAGGTAAACCGCCTTGCTGAGGCCGCCATGCACGCTGGGGTCGGCCTGCTCGTCGCCGGCCAGGCCCATCGTGCCCACCGCCACCGGGCCGCTGACCGGCTGCTTGCTGATGGCGGTAAGGCAAGACCTGCCTTCGATCATGCGAGCCAGCGCCCGGCCGGTTTGCACACTGAGGATTTTCATGGCAGTGGCCCGCAGGCGGGTGTTGGGACGGCAGCGCGCATTGTCGGGCAGCGTGGCCGGGGCCGCGCCAAGGGTGTCGACGTTGCTGCATCAAGTCATGCAAAATCTGCATGACCCCTCGGTAGCCGGTGGTTACATGGCGATTACATTGGATCGACAATGGGGTTGCCGCGCATCCTGCGGCCCGCAAACAGCGTGCCAAAGTACAGCTTGGCCACCGCAGGTGAAGGCTCGAACCCCGTGCCCATGGCCTGAGCCACACCCGCCCCTCACCCCCCACTCGGCGCGGCATTGCAAGAGTGCCGGTGGCCAGCGCGCCGCCGGTACTGCTGCAATCCCGTTTTTGACATCCTCGACCTGATTGGAGCCTGCTCGATGAACCCGCCTGTGATGGAAGGCCTGCGCCTCAATGCGCCCGCTTATGTGAAGCATGCCCGGCTGCTGGCCTGGGTGGCCGAGATGGCCGCGCTGACCGAGGCCGCCGAGGTCTACTGGTGCGACGGCTCGCAGGCCGAGTACGACCGGTTGTGTGCCGAACTGGTGGCGGCCGGCACCTTCAAGCCGCTGAACCCGGCGCTGCGCGCCAACAGTTTTCTGGCCTGCAGCGACCCCAGCGACGTGGCCCGTGTTGAGGACCGCACCTTCATCTGCAGCCCGCGCGAGGAAGACGCCGGCCCGACCAACAACTGGATGGCGCCGGCCGAGATGCGCGCGCTGCTGCAAACCGGTCAGGCCGACGGCACGCCGGCCTTGTTCAAGGGCTGCATGAAGGGCCGCACGATGTACGTGGTGCCCTTCTCGATGGGGCCACTGGGCTCGCACATCGCGCACATCGGCGTTGAGCTGTCTGACAGTGCCTACGTGGCGGTGAACATGCGCATCATGACGCGCATGGGCAAGGCGGTGTTCGATGTGCTGGGCGCCGATGGCGATTTTGTGCCCTGCATGCACTCCGTGGGTGCGCCGCTGCAGCCGGGCGAAAAGAGCGCGACCTGGCCCTGCAACAAGACCAAATACATCGTGCACTACCCCGAGACGCGCGAGATCTGGAGCTATGGCTCGGGTTATGGCGGCAACGCGCTGCTGGGCAAGAAATGCTTTGCGCTGCGCATCGCCAGCACCATGGGGCGCGACCAGGGCTGGCTGGCCGAACACATGTTGATCCTGGGTGTCACCTCACCGGCCGGCAAAAAATACCACGTTGCGGCTGCCTTTCCCAGCGCCTGCGGCAAGACCAACTTTGCGATGTTGGTGCCGCCTGAAAGCTTCAAGGGCTGGCAGGTCACCACGGTGGGCGACGACATTGCCTGGATCAAGCCCGGCGCCGACGGTCGCCTGCACGCGATCAACCCCGAGGCGGGTTACTTTGGCGTGGCGCCGGGCACCAACACCAAGACCAACCCCAACTGCATGGCCTCGCTCACACGCGACGTGATTTTCACCAACGTCGCGCTCACCGACGACGGCGATGTCTGGTGGGAGGGCATGGACGGCGAGCCGCCGGCGCACCTGATCGACTGGCAGGGCCGCGACTGGACGCCGCAGATCGCCCAGGACAACGCCGCGGGCGGCAAGCCGCGGCCGGCCGCGCACCCCAATGCGCGCTTCACCGTGGCAGCCACCAACAACCCGGTGCTCGACCCTGAATGGGACTCGCCGTCGGGCTATGCCATCGACGCCTTCATCTTTGGCGGCCGCCGCTCGACCACCGTGCCGCTGGTGACCGAGGCCCGCAGCTGGGCCGAGGGCGTGTACATGGCGGCCACCATGGGCTCGGAGACCACCGCTGCGGCTGCCGGCACACAGGGCGTGGTGCGCCGCGATCCATTTGCGATGCTGCCGTTCATCGGCTACCACATGGGTGACTACTTCAGCCACTGGCTGGAGATTGGCGAGCAGTTGCAGGGCAAAGAGGCGCCGCAGCCGCGCATCTTTTGCGTCAACTGGTTCCGCAAGGGCGCCGACGGCAAGTTTGTCTGGCCCGGTTACGGCGACAACATGCGCGTGCTCAAGTGGATGCTCGAGCGGGTGGACGGCCAAGCCGGCGGCGAGCAGAACATCTTCGGCGTCAGCCCGCGCTATGACGATCTCAACTGGAGCGGCCTGGATTTCAGCCGCGCGCAGTACGAGTCGGTGATCGCCATCGACCGCGCCGCCTGGCACACCGAGCTGAAGCTGCATGGCGAGTTGTTCGAGCAGCTGTCGGCGCGCCTGCC
>JBBQJN010000048.1:0-17254 GCA_038325945.1 Burkholderiales bacterium
GAGTTGCTCGGCGACGCCGTACTCCCCCTCGGCAAACCCGGTCTGCTCGAACCAAGTTAACGCCCAGCGTGTGTCGGCGTCGAAGTCACCCTCCTGTTCGACTAACGCCTCGTCCAGCGTCTGATTGATCAGCGCCAGCGCGCCGCGCACGCTGATCTGCTTGCCTTCGGCAGCAAGTACCTTGGCGTAGCGGGTATACACCGCCATACCAGGGCCGATGGCCGCCTGTGCCAAATCCACGGGCGCAATGTTGCCGGCTTGAAGGTGAGCGAGCGCCGGCGGCAACTCGGCCTTGAGCGCTGTGATGAACTCGCGTCGCGTGGCGGTGGGCGCTGTGGCGGCCCGCTTGCGGCAGACGAGGATGATGCTAGAGGCGAGCGCATTGGTACCCGAGCCGATCATGCGGTTGCCAAGTTCGGTGCGCATGGGCCAAGTACCGCTGATGGCAAAGCCGGCTTCTATGACCGCCGCGAGAAACGTATCCCAACCTGTGTTGGTGGTGCCGTCGTCGCTGTCCCTTTCAGCCTGCTTGAAGGCGTAGTAGATGGTTACCGGGAAAGCAGGGTGCGCCTGCTCCGCGAGGCGGCGCATCGCCAGCGTCATGCCGTCGAGGAAAAAGTTTCCAGCCTTCACCTTGCTGCCATGGCGATAGGAGCAGGCAACCAACTCTTCGGCCTTGGGTACTGCGAGGGTAGCGAAGAGGTCTGGGAAAACCGGCTTTAGTGATCGGCGCATCCAGACATAAAAGTAGTCCGACAGATCAGCGTAGCCGATGTTGTCATAGTAGGGAGGGTCTGTGGAGACGAGCTTGTCTGCGCTGATGGATTGCGTTTGAGCGTCGCCCTGCGCGGCGAATCCGTTTGCAGCTACCGGGAACATACTCAGGGCCTTTTGCGCCCACTCGATACCACTCGACACGTTCCCTGAGGACTCTGAGAATACATTCGTTTCGACATAGTCCCAAGTCATGGGGATAGCTTGCCTACCAAACGTATTGCGGATTAGCTCTTTGCTCGAATGCCACGTGCAGATGGTTGACCAGTAGTCGCTCGCTTTGTCGATAGAGAACGCCAAATAAACCCCCACGGCGTCGGCGTAGGCAGCGGCGCCGGTTCCGCCTTCGCAGAGGGGTTGAGGGTTGTTGGGCAGGCCGGCGGCCAGCGCATCGCGGCGAACGTGCCCACGCGCTTCGCCCACCAAGTCGGAGAAAGTCGTCAGCGCCACGAGTTGGCGAGGGCTAAAGTAATCCCCGAACGTTTTAAAGCCATAACGACGGCCCTGTGCATTGCTAGCCCAGGTTCCACGACTCGGCGCATCTGGCTTCCAGCTCGGTTGCGCTCCTCGTGCAATCGCCTCCATCTCGTTCGTCGGAGCCAAGTAAACGCGGCTGCGCGATCCTTCGGCAACGACAGCCATCAGACGCTCCCCCATCCGGCCAGCGTTTGCCTCATCATCGATGTACGTGTATGGGATGGGCGAATCTGACATCAAGCATCGAAACGCCCCGCGCGCGAGTTTCGTACCGCCCTTAGCCCCCTCCGCATCCATCGGCATGCCGACCTTCACGGTGAACCGGTAGTCGTCGCCGTAAATCACCGGCTCGACATAGGCCTCCTTGTCCGCCTTGGTGGAAAGCATGAAGGTGGAGACCAACGGCACGTCCACCTGCGCGAAAGCCGGGTTGGGGCTCTTCACCGTGCGTGCCCAGAGCCAGGCAATAACGGTGAGCGACTGGCCCACGTAGGGCGTGAGGTCGGGCCGATGCGCAGCCATGTCAGCCGTCACGTCGATCTTGGGATACAGCGCGCCAATGCGTTTCTCGGCTTCGTCACGCATCCATTGGCCGTAGTAGCGCACGTCCTCGGCGAGGCCCTGCGCGCCCTTCCAAGACCCCGAATGGCCCGTGCCGCCACGCGACTTTGGGTTCACCGGCGGCTTGCCCGCAAACCTGGGCGGAATCTCGATCATCGCCTTGTTGATCAGCACCGCCACCGGGTTCAGGTCGCTGGCGTAACTCTCCAGCCCCAGCCGCTGCGCTTCCAGCGGCAGCGCGCCGCCGCCGGCGAACGGGTCGTGGAAGGCGGGCAGCTTGTTGCGGTCGAACAGTTCCTTGGCCCGCGGATGATCGGCATTCTCTGCACAGGTGTAGCGCCAGCTCTGCCAGATTTCCTCACGCGCAGCTTGCAAGACCGTCTCGTTGGTGGTGCTCTCCCACTTCACCAGCTCCTCGATGATGCGGAACAGGCGCTGGCGCTCTTTCTCTTGCTTCTTCTCGGTGGGAAAGATGTCGGGGTGGCTGGAGGGGTCGTCCACCATCTGCGCAAAAATCACCGCCCTCGCCGCCGCCAGCGGGCGCCGCGCCCACCACAGGTGCAGTGTGCTGGGGTGGCCATGGCGTATGGACTTCTCGCGAGCGCATGCCGCGTTGATAGCCGCCAGCGGGAGAGCGACTTCGATCAGCTTCTTGTTGGTCTTCATGGTTCTTTCAGTCGACCCGGGCCTGAATCTCGCGCCACCGGTGATCGCGTTCCTGTTTCAACAGCAGCCGGTGCTGATGCCTCTCGTGCGCCAGACGCTTTCTCTCGCCGCGCCGTCGCAGGGTCGCCTCGGGACCTTCGTACTCTTCGCGTGCGCGGCGCGCACCACGGACTGCGCGCTCGTGCGCCTGCATGCCGCGCAGTACCTCGCCGGCCCAGCTTCGACCCAGCAGCCCTTCCACTGTCGGCTCGCCTAGCAAGTTGCAGACGTCGTACACCAGGCAACGGGTCGCCTCCAGCATACGGACGATGTCGGCATCGTCCGGCTCGACGCTGGCGAGCGCCAGGGCGACGCGAGCCGCACGGGTTGAATCCCTGCGCGAGGCAGGCACTTCGTCAGAGACAGTCGCCAGCGCGCGGAGCACGCCCCGACGGAAGTCTTGTGCACCGCAGGTAGTGCAGTGAATGCCCGCGCACAGCCTGCGGCAGACCGCATCGCGCAGGTACAGCCCGAGCCAGCTCTCACTCACGATGGCACCGCCGCCCTGGCGAGGAGTTCGGCGAAATCGTAGTTGACGCTGGTGACCCCGAAGTCGGGTTCGCGGCCGAAGGGCTGGCGCAGGTAGTGCACGGTGTGGGTGTCAGCGTTCAGGTACTCGACGATAGCCAACACGAAGTCTTCGGGCTTGTTGAGCGAGTACAAAATCTCGTTCTTGGTGACAGTAATCGTCGGCGCGCCACTGACCCGGCCCTTGACTTCAATGAACCGCAGCTTGCCGCTGCCCGGCACGCGGCTCTCGATGTCGTAGCCCAACTGCTCGAACTCACGGTCGGTGGGCTCGAACCCCAATCGGCGCTCAATCTCCATGACGACGGCTCGGGCGCGGGCGGCGCTGGCCTGGGTATCCGCGGGACTGGTGGCCATGGGTGCCGGCTGCCCGTGCAGGGGGGGTGCCATGGCCTGGATCAACCCTATCGGCACCACCAGGAAGCCGCCAAGCACAACGGGCGGCAGGGGTGACATCTGCGCCTCCAGTTTCAGGTCTTCCAGCCGCTTCTGCAGCCGGCCTTGCAGCAGGTCAGCGCGCTTTCGGGCCTCGGCCGAGTTGAGTTTGGCGTTGGGCTTGCCAGCGGCTTCTTGCTGGCTGAGTTCAGCGGCGCGGTGGTCCCAGTAGGTGATTTCCTTGGTCAGCCGGTCCTTCACCGCAGCCTCGGTCTTGCGTATCAGGGCGACCCTGGGTTCTTTGACTTCGGCCAAATGCTGGGGAACCACATGGGCGATGGCGTGGGTCAGCGCGCCCTGCTCCAACCCGCTTTGCAGCCACTGGCACTCCGGGCGGGACAGCAACGCTTCAAGTCCGGGCTCGCTGACAGCCAGCGGGCGGTAGTCGAGGTAGGGCGCGTACTGGATATGGCGCGCTGCGCCAGTGGCGTCCATCTCTACGTGGAGCATGCGCTTGGAGACGATGCGGCGCTCACCGGCGCGGTTGAAGCCTGCGTCTTGAATGGCGTGCTCCAGGTAGAACACCACCCGCGGCGCGGTGCCGGTGTCGCGCTCGTCCACCAGCACGGTGCCGCGCTTGAGTAGTTTCCGGTGACGTTCCAGCGTGAGGTCAATGACGGCATCAAGCAGCGGATGTCCCGGGCAGACAAAGGCCGCCAACGGCTGGCCCTGCGGCGCCACCAGCGCCTTGTCGAAAGCGATGCGCTCATAGCGAGGCAGCACCGGCTCGCCAATGCCGATGAGCCGGTCACGGTGGCGCACCGGGGCCGGCACGTGGGTGACTTCGTAGCGCCGGGCCTCCCGCTGCTTTGCCGAGCCGCCCAGGCGCTTGAAGGCTTCGTGAAAGAAGGACTCGATGTAATGCGGTTGCAGGCGGCGGGCGTCGGCGCGCTCCATGTCGGCGCGGATGCGTTGCACTTTGCTGGCGTCCATCGCGTCGTGGGCCAGCACGTGCTCGTCCAGCAGAGCTTGCAGGTGCTCACGGTCAAGCGCGACATCAAGCACGGTGGTGAGGAAGGCTTTGACCTCAGGCTTCTCGCCGTAGCGGATGGCCTCGATCAACATCTGACGCAGCGACTTGCCCTCGAACTGCAACCTGCCCAGCACGTCAAACACCTGGCCGCCCAGGGCCTGGCGCGCAAGCTCCAACTTCTCAAGCAGCCTGCGGTAGACATCGCCTTCACGCGTCTCTTCGGCCACCAGGTTCCACAGGTGGCAGACCTCGGTCTGGCCGATGCGGTGGATGCGGCCGAAGCGTTGCTCCAACCGGTTGGGGTTCCAGGGCAGGTCGTAATTGACCATCAGGTGGGCACGTTGCAGGTTGATGCCCTCGCCGGCAGCGTCAGTGGCCAGCAGCACCTGCACCGCCGGGTCATGCTTGAACGACTCCTGCACTTTCAGCCGCTCTTCGCGACCGACCCCACCGTGGATGACAACCACGGCATCCTTGCGGCCGAGGTATCGGGTGATGCGGTATTCCAGGTAGCTGAGCGTGTCTCGGTGTTCGGTGAAGATGACCAGCTTTTGGTGCCTCGACGGGGTGTGCGGCGGGATGTTGCCCGCACCGTAGGGTGCGCCAGGTTCGGCCGCCTTGTCGCCCGCGGTGAAGATGCCGCCGAGCAAGCCGGACAGTTCGGACCACTTGGTGTCGGTGCCGCTGCGGCGTACGGCCAGCGCACTGGTTTCCAGGCCCTTGAGTGTTTCAATCTCGATGCGCAGTTCTGCAATGGATCGGGCGGCTGTGGCCTGGTCGAGGACTTCTTCTTCCAACGCCTCGACCTCGCTGTCAGGCGCTTCGTCGAGGTCGTCCACATCTTCGGCATCCAACGCGGGCATCGACGCCGCCAGGATCGGTGCTGTCTGGCCGCCACGCTGTAGCACTTCAAGCTCGCGCAGGCGCGACTCCAACCGCTCACGGCGCCGCCGCAGCGATTGGTAGATGGCCTCAGGCGACGACGCCAGGCGGCGTTGCAGAATGGTCAGCGCAAAGCCCACGGTGCCCGCCCGCTTGTCATTCTCAAGTGCCTCGGCGCGGTTGAACTCTTCGCGTACGTAGTCGGTGACGGCCCGGTAGAGCGCCGCCTCGGGCAGCGACAGCTTGTAAGGCACGGTGTAGGCGATGCGCTGCGGAAAGAGCGGCGTGCCGTCGAACTTGAGCAGGCTCTCTTTGACCATGCGGCGCATCAGGTCAGACACGTCCGCCGTGTGTACGCCGTCGCGGTACTTACCCTCGAAACGGTCGCCGTCCAGCAAGGCCATGAAAAGCTGAAAGTCTGCCTCCTTGCCGTTGTGCGGCGTGGCCGACATCAGCAAAAAGTGGCGGGTCAATGTGGACAGCAGTTGCCCGAGCCGGTAGCGCTTGGTGTACTTGGTCTCGCCGCCGAACACGGTGGCCGACATCTTGTGTGCCTCATCGCAGACGACAAGGTCCCAGCGGCAGTCGGGCACCTGCAACTTTTGCTGCACTTCTTCGTTGCGCGAGAGTTTGTCGAGCCGGGCGATGACGAGGTTGATTTCCAGAAACCAGTTGCCAGTGCGGGATGCTTCCAATTTGTCATTGGTGAGAATCTCAAACGGCAGGTTGAAGCGGCGAAAGAGTTCGTCTTGCCACTGCTCGGCCAGGCTGCCCGGGCAGACGATCAGGCAGCGTTGCAGGTCGCCGCGCGCGATCAGTTCCTTGATGAGCAGGCCGGCCATGATGGTCTTGCCGGCGCCGGGGTCGTCGGCCAGCAAGAAGCGCAACGGCTGGCGCGGCAGCATGGACTCGTAGACGGCTGTGATTTGGTGCGGCAGCGGATCGACTACCGAGGAGTGCACGGCCAACACGGGGTCGAACAAGTGGGCCAGCCGGATGCGCTGGGCCTCGGAAACCAGGCGGAAGAGCGCACCGTCGCCGTCGAAGCTCCACGGGCGGCCATGTTCGAGCAATTCGAGCCGAGGCTCGTCGTGCCGATACAGCAACTCGTTGGCGACCTTGCCGACCGGCGTCTTGTAGGTGAGTTCGAGCGCGTCGGTGCCGAACCAGGTGACCGAGACGACGGTGATCAACGAGTCCGGCAGGATGCCCCTGACGGTGGCGCCGGGGGTGAGGGCTTCAAGATTCATCTGACGCCCCCACCGAGTCAGAGGATGTGCCGGCACGCACTTTCACGATCACACTCCCCATTTTTTGTCGATTTGCTCTAGCGTACCGCACAGGTAGGGCCTCGCCGATAAGGGTTGGCGTGCTGTGATGCCGCAGCTCAATTTCGTCGCGAACGACAAGCGCCTGCGGTGATGGCTGAGCTGACCGCAGACGGGGGGCCGCACAGGTGCTGCTCAGCCCGCGCGTCTCCCGGTTGCGGTAGCACAAAGTCGTGACGCAGGCATGGCCAGGCAAGCAGGCACGCGCGACGCCGGCCTGTGGTTTGGAGCGGGTAGGGTGCATTTGGGGCAGCATGTCAGGCTGGTGGCTCATAGCGCGAGCCAGTGCGGGGGAAAGGCTGCAATTGGCAACTCCGCGCGTTGCCCTCGCCCTTTCGTCGATGGCGACGGGGCGAGCAGCCCTCTCGGCACGACATCGACAGGCATGCGCCAAGCAGCCCGGTTGAGCAGAGACCCCCCTGAGCAATCTGCTTTGACGATCTTGACAGCCGAAATCATTGCGAGCTTCACGAGCCAATTGACGGCTTGGAAAGCCCTGGCGGTGTTCTCGACCATACGAACGGTTTTGCGTTACCGGCCGGCCAGGTGAGCCTCGCCAGATCTCTGTCCACAACACCGTGCTCAAGTAGCAGCGACTCCCAGTCAGGCAGGTTGCTTGCGCAACCCAAGGTGGCCTGGCGCATCGCGCCATGGTCCACGCCCCCGGCCATGACCGACTTGAGCGCGGCGAGCCATGATATGAACCATTGGCTTGTTGCATCGCCGCCGAGCAGGAATGTGGTCCTTTCGCGGGCGGTGGGTGCCGCTGCGGCTCTATCCAGAAACCAGACGCGTGCCTCGTTGAGCGCACGCTTTGGGGCCGGTGTGGATGCCGGTCGGCATTGCTCAATCTCCGCGCGCCAGTCAACTATGCCGTTCGGGTTGAGCCTCTTCTGGGTGCTCGTGCCGCAGCTGCGATGAATCCCGTGACTCGGCACCACGCCGGGCTGCATATTGCGCCCAGCAATTGCGATGACGGTTGCCGTTCCGGCCATGAAGATGCCGGCGATGTTGGGAAGCCGTCGTCCTTCAAATAGGGTAGTGCCCCGACTGCGCTCTAGAGGCTGACGGCCTTCAAGCCGGGCCTGGCGCCAAATCGCGTCGCGTGACGTGCCCAACTGCACCGCAAGATCGCGCGCCGAAGGTGACTCGGCTGCTGCTGGATCGTCGGAGGTAACCCCGCTAGAAATGCGCGGGCGGCCACCCCGGGGTGCGTCGAGCAGGGCCAGCAACCCGTCATGTCGGAAGGCCCGGACCAGCCGCTGTACAACTCTGCTGGGCAGACCGATTGCTGCAGCCAGTTCGACCTCTAGCTTGCCGTCGGCCTCCTCAAGAACGATCCATGCACGTCTCGCCAGGCGCAGGTTTGGGCCGTCGCACCAGCAGCGGAGCACGGCGGCGTCCCTGGCATCAAGACTTGGGCGAAGAGATAGCAAGACTTTTGCAATTAGAGGGGGTCCCGTCAGGATACTGGATGCACACCCCGCAAATTGGAGTTGCCCATGACCCAGATGAGATTTGACCGGTTGCACTTCATTGGCCGCGCCAGCGACTACTGTGGCGACGACCTGCCGCGTGCGGGGTCGGTCGGTGACAGGGTGCGCTATGCGGCTGCGGGCGCGACCCCGCGCGCAGCGGGTGGTCGGTCACTGGATCGGTCCGGTGGCTTCCGGGAGCCACGCCGGGCGGGCCTGCCGACCGACTACCGCCACACGGACCGTGATCTTGTCGCGCATGATTTGGCCGCCTACGTGACCAATGCGACAACGGGAGACCTTGGGCGCCGCCCACGCGTTCAGCGCGCGGAAATGGTCAAGGCGCTGGTGACGCTGAGCTGCCGCCTTCGTCAAACCTGTGGGCTACACCTGTCCGACGACGAGAAGCTGCTTCTGGCCAACGCCTCCTGCCTCATCGCGCGCTGGCGCTTGACTTGACAGTTCGTCTTGCTTGCTACCTTGGCTGAAGGGGTGGTGGTGCCGATTCAGCTTTACTTGGAGGGCTGTTGGCCTCTGCCTGCGTGATGCCGGCGCCCGGCTCATCGGCGGGGGTCACCGTCAAGTCGAGCAAGCCGGAAGCGCCGCCTCCGTGGCGTCGAAGTTTGCAACGCCCTCGATTTAGCCGAGTTGGCGCAGTTGGGATGCACGCTTGATCCCCATCAGAATTTTCAGCGAATTTTTCGAGGAGGCCTGCCGATTCGGTCGAGGCCAGTTTCCACTCCACCGGGGCTTCGATCACCGATGCCGAGTTTGCCGCCAGACCGCCGGAACGCGGCGACGCGATGATCGAGACGCCGGACGCCAGGGCAATGATCGCCCCCAAAACTGCCGCGACAGTCCGCGAGGTCAAGCTGGGGTTTAGCGCCCCGGGATCGGTGCTTGCTGCGGGTTGGCGTGGGGTCTGGACCGTCCCCCTCTGAAACGGGATTGGACGGGCGGGATAGGGGCCCCAGGCGGTTGTCAGCATCGCCGGTAGGCCAGGCTCGGCGGGGTGGCTACATTTACACGCATGTGCACCCGCTACATCTCTCCCGAAGCTGGCGACATCGAGCGCCACTGGCACGTCGGCGCGCAAAACCCGACCAGGTGGGCCCGTGACGTGTTCCCGTGCTACCACGCGCCGTTCATCCGCGCGGCGCGCGACTCGAACAGCCACGAGCGCGAACTGGTGGTGGGCCAGTGGGCCCTGGTGCCCTGGTTTGCCAAGTCGCCGAAGCTGACCTACCCGATATGCAACGCCAGGTCAGAGGAACTGGCCGCCAAGGCCAGCTACAAGCTGCCCTGGGCCCGCGGGCAGCGCTGCATCATCCCGGCCGAGGCGTTCTTCGAGCCGTGCTGGGAAACCGGCAGGCACATACCGTGGCGATTTGCGCGGGCTGACGGCACGCCTTGGGGCCTTGACGGGCTGTGGAACACCTGGACTGACAAGGAGACTGGCGGCGTGATCGAGAGCTACACCATGCTGACCATCATGCTGACGCGCACCCACTGATGAGCCGGATGCACAGGCCAGACCCGAAGCGCCCTTCCGAGATGCAGGACAAGCGCAGCGTGGTGCCTATTGAAGCTGGGGATGTAGACCTTTGGCTCACGGGGCCCAAGGAGCAGGCGGCGAAGCTGGTGCGGCTGGCGCAGGTTGAAGTGTTCTTGGCAGCACCAGCAGAGCCATGACCGCCTGAGCATGCTGCTGCAGCGAGTTTTCTGGAAATCTCTGCGCCAGAGCCGGTGGATGAGGCGGCAGTGGAGGCAACCGCCACGCATAGCGGCAACGCAACGGCAACGTGGCGCCCCACAAAGACAAACGACTTAGCAGCTTTCGCTACTAAGTCGTTGTTTTTTGCTGGTGGGCCCTGAGTGACTCGAACACTCGACCTACGGATTAAGAGTCCGCTGCTCTACCAACTGAGCTAAGAGCCCGAAAGGGATGTTGCACCTGGGGTTCAACTGGTGGGTCGTGCGTGACTCGAACACGCGACCTACGGATTAAAAGTCCGCTGCTCTACCGACTGAGCTAACGACCCCCTCTCGTGTAGAGCACGGCATTCTAGCATGCCAAATCAGGTGCTTTTAGCAGCTACGGCCGCTGTTCTGAGGCCGCTTCAAGCGGTCGCGTGGCGCGCGCGATACACAGCCGCAAGGCCTCGCCGGCGGCCACCATGCCGAAGGTGGCTGTGACCGTAACGCTCGATCCATAACCCGCGCAATTGAGGCTGCCGTCGGTGGCGTTGGCGGCGCCCTCAGCCCCCGGCGCCGGCATCGCCACGCTCTCGCGTGAGAACACACAGGCGACGCCGATGCGCCCCTGGCGCGGCGCGCCTTGCTTGCGCAGCCGCTGGCGCAGCGATGCCAGCAGCGGGTCATGCGTGGTTTCGGCCAGATCGGCCAGCTCTACCCATTGCGCCTGCTGCTTGCCGCCCGCCGCGCCCACGCACAGCAACGGCGTGCCGCTGCGCAGCGCCCAGGCCGCCAGCGCCAGCTTGGCTGCGCTTTGGTCGCAGGCGTCGATCAGCACGTCGATGGGCTCGGCCAGCAGGCCGGGCCAGTTGTCGGGGCCGGCAAATTCTTCAATCGTGGTCACGGCGCAGCCGGGGTGGATGTCGGCAATGCGTTGGCGCAGCGCCTCGGCCTTGGCCATGCCCAGCGTGCTGCCCAGCGCCTGCACCTGGCGGTTGATGTTGGATTCAGCCACATGGTCCAGATCGATCAACACCAGCGCGGCCACGCCGCTGCGCGCAAGCGCCTCTACCGCCCAGCTGCCCACGCCGCCCAGGCCCACCACCGCCACGCGGGCGCTGCGCACTGCCGCATAGCCCGCCGCGCCGTAAAGTCGGCGCAGGCCGCCAAAGCGTCGCTCCAGATCAGCGCTATCGCTGTCCATCGCTGCGGGCAACACTGTGGCGCTTACCGTCATAGCGATCGCTCCACGCGCCAGATCTGCCAGCGCAGCCCCACCACCGCGCCGCCAATGATGGCCGCCACCGCGATAAAGCTGCCCAGTGACAAGGTCGACAAGCCCGACAAGCCTTGGCCCACGGTGCAGCCCAGCGCGGTAACGCCGCCCACGCCCATCAGCGCCGCGCCCACCAGGTGGTTGGCGGTGTCTTCCACGCCGCGAAAGCCCTCCCACCTGAAGCTGCGGCTGGCCAGCGCCATGGCGCCGCTGCCAATGATCACCCCCAGCACGATCACCATGCCCTGGGTCAGGCGCTTGCTGGTGTCGGAGAAGAACAGCAGCCCGTCCAGCACATAGGCCAGCGGCGCCACAAAGCTAAGGGATTCCATGCGCTGTGAGTTGGTGGCCAAGAACACCGCTTCCAGCGTTTGCGGATGCTCGTCCACATGGCCCAGCACGCCCGATACCCACCAGGCGGCCACCACCAGCGCGCCGATGCCCAGGCCGCCCAGCAGCACCGGTGCGGTGCGGCCTTCACGGCGCGCCAGGCTCCACAGCACCAGCGCGCCGCCCAGCAGCCCGCCCAGCAGCAGCGCGCGCGGCCCGGCAGCCAGGCCCAGGTCAAGCCCGATGGCGCCCAGCAGGCTGGGCAGGTCTTGGCCGGCGGGCAGCGCCAGTTGCACTTTGTCCAGCGTCTGCACGCGCAGCACGGCTGTCACGCCGCGCAGGGTGGCAAAGGCCGACAGGCCCAGTACCAAGAACACCACCATCGCCTTGAGGTTGCCGCCGCCAATGCGCACCAGCGTTTTGCTGCCGCAGCCCGAGGCCAGCACCATGCCAAAGCCAAACATCAACCCGCCCACGGCCTGTGATAACCACAGCAGCTCATTGCCCGCGTAGACGCTATCGGCGGCGCTCACCCAGCCCAGCGCCACCATTGCGTTGAAGCCCAGCATGGCCACGCCCATCGCCAGCGCCCACATGCGCATGCGCGACCAGTCGCCGATGTTCAGCACATCAGACACCGCGCCCATGGTGCAAAACTGGCTGCGCTGGGCAATGGCGCCGTAGGCCAGGCCCAACGCCAGCGCGGCCCACAGCACCAGGTGCTGCAAGGCCAGCAGATCGGCCTCGCTCATCGCCGGCCGGCTGCCGCTGCTGTGGGGGGCCCGGCCATCAGCCGATCAACCCTTGAGCGTACTCAGGCGCTCTTTGCCCGCGGCGGCCGCCTCGCTGGCGGGGAAAGCCTTCATCAGATCGTCCAGCGTCTTGCGCCCGCCCTTCACGTCTTTCATTTCGATCTGGCAATTGGCCACCGCCAGCATCGCCTCGGGCGTGCGCGGGTGGTTGGGTGAGCTGGTCACCAAGGCGCGGAAGACGGCAATCGCTTCTTTGTAGTTCTTCAGCCCGTACAGCGCATTGCCCAGCCAGAAGCGCGCTGATTCGCTGTAGCCGCTGGCCGGATAGCGCTGCACAAAAACGCCCAGCGCTGCGGCAGCTTTGTCGAAATCACCGCCGCGCAGCGCGGCCATGGCCTGGTCGTGCGATCGCTTTTCGTCGGGCTCAGCCAGAAACTCCTTGCCGTCCAACGCCACTTTTTGCGGCTCCAGCGTGCGCAGGCGGTCGTCCAGGTTCTTGGCCACATCTTTCAGCGTGCGCTGGGCGTCGGCCAGATCACGCGCCAGTTGCTCTTGGGTGCCGCGCATCTTGGCGCTGTCGGTGCGCTGCGCTTCAAGCTGGCTGTTGAGATCAAGCAGGCTGCGGCGCAGTTGCTGCACTTGCTCCATCAGCGCAGCCTGGCCCTTGCCCTGCTCGGCCAGCTTGGCCTGGGCGTTATCGTCGCTGGCCTGGATGCGCGCGCGCAGGTCAAGGATGGCCTTGCGTGCCTCTTCGTCATCAAACAATCCAGCGCTGGCTGCGCCGGCCGCGCCCGCCAGCAGCACGGCCAGCACCATGGGGCGCAGGCCGGGGCTCAACATCCGTTGGCGGGCATTCATGATCAACGGTCCTTCAGCTCAGCGCGGCGGTTCTTGGCCCAGGCGGCTTCGTCCTGGCCTTCAAGCGCTGGGCGCTCTTTGCCAAAGCTCACCGCCTCGATCTGCGCCTCGGTAGCACCCAGCAGCGTCAGCGCCTTGGCCACCGCCTCGGCACGCTTTTGGCCCAGCGCCAGGTTGTATTCGCGGCCGCCACGGTCGTCGGTGTGGCCTTCGATCACCACGCGCTTGCTGCGCTGCGCGGCCAGTTGCTTGGCGTGGTTTTCGATCAAGCTGCGGGCATCATCGCGCACGCCGTAGCTGTCGAAATCGAAGTAGATCACCCGGCCAAGCGCGCTTGATCCGCTTGATCCGGTTGATCCGGGCGCGAACCCAGTGGCTGCGGCACCCGGCAGGTTGACGGTGGCCACCTGCGATTGCGCCGCCGTGCCGCTGGATGTGCCGCCTCGGCCAGGCGCGGCCGCCGCTGGCGCTGTGCCGTCGGCGTTGACGATGGTGGGCGTGCGCGATTCCACCGGCGTCTCATCCAGCTTGACGGTTGATCCGCAAGCCGCCAGCAGCACAGCCGCCAGCAATACCAGGCCGCGTTGGCCAGCTGTCTTCACAAATCGAGTCATGTTGTTCACTCCTTGATCAAGGGCGATCTGTTGCCGCCCGGGTGCCGGCGGTTGGCCGGCTGCATCAAACGCCATCTTCACACGCCGCTGCTGCACGCAGCGACTCATGCCACTCAGCGGCTCTTCGGCTCTTCGGTTCTTCGGTTCTTCGGTTCTTCGGTTCTTTCGGTTCTTTCGGTTCAGCGACCAAAGGGCCCCCAGGCCGGCTCACGCACATCGATGCCCGACGACAACAGCCGGCTGCGGATCTTGCCATCCAAGGTGGTGGTCATCAACACATCCCGCCCCTGGCTGCGGGTGGCGTAGATCAGCAAGCGGCCATTGGGCGCAAAGCTCGGGCTCTCGTCGTCATCGGTGTCGGTGACAGCCAGCGGCGGCGTGCTGCGATCCAGCGGCTGCACCATGACGCGGAAGCCGTTGTTGCGCGTGACATAGGCCAAAAAACGGCCATCCGGGCTGATGTCGGGGCTGATGTTGTAGGCGCCAGCAAAGGTGATGCGCTCGGGCGCGCCGGCCGTGCCGTTGGCCGAGCCCTGCGGCAGCGGCAGGCGGTAAACCTGCGGGCCGCCGCCGCGGTCACTGACGAAGAACAGGCTCAGGCCGTCGGGCGCAAAGCAGGCCTCGGTATCGATGGCGACGCTGCTGGTCAGCCGGCGCAGGCCGCCGCCGTCTAGATCGATCAGGTAGATCTGCGAATTGCCATCGCGCGACAGCGTCACCGCCAGGCGTTTGCCGTCGGGCGACCAGGCCGGCGCGCTGTTGCTGCCCTTGAAGCTGGCCACCACGCGGCGCTCGCCGGTCAGCACGTCCTGCACCATCACCACGGCCTTGCCGCCCTCAAACGACACATAGGCCAGCTTGCGGCCGTCGGGCGACCAGGCCGGCGAGATGATCGGCTGCGGGCTGGCCAGCGCCACCTGCCCGCCCTCGCCGTCGGCATCGGTGATGCGCAGCGTGTAGCGGTTGGCGGCGTGGGTGACGTAGGCGATGCGCGTGGCATTGACGCCGCGCTCGCCGGTGAGTTTTTCTTGCACCGCATCGGCAATGCGGTGCGCTGCCAGCCGCAGATCGGCCGCCGGCACCGCCAGCGCCTGGCCCAGCAGTTCTTCGCCCTTGACCACGTCCCAGAGCTTGAAACGCAGATCAAAACGGCCGTCGGCCAGTCGGGTGACCGAGCCGGATACCAAGGCATCAGCACCGCGCCCGCGCCAGTCGACATACAGCGGCAGGCTGCGCTCGTCGAACGTGCCGCTGGAGTCGACCATGCGAAAGGCACCCGCGCGCTCAAGGTCGGCGCGCACGATGGCCGACACGGCCTGGCCGCTGCGCTCCTCGTCGCGGAAACGCGTCACCGCCAGCGGCAGCTGGGTGGCGCCGATGCCGGAGATCTCAACCCGGAACTGCGCCAGCGCCGGCTGCGACCAGGGCAGCAGACCGGCACTTGCGACCAGGGCCGCGCTGAACTGTCTTCTTTTGAGCAATGTCATGCGGGGATGGACTCGTGCGCGGGCAATGGGTTCCGGCACTGCCGCTGATCACCAGCCCAGCACCGCTGCCACGCGGGCCTTCATTGTAGGCAGGCGCCTGTAGGCAGCCTGCCGGCGCTCATGAGGAAACGCCGGGCCGCCCCAAGTTTCCTCATCCCCCTCGGGGGGCCTGACGCGAAGCGGCAGGTCTGGGGGCGCTCACAAGGCTTCAGGCCAACGCACGACGCAGCGCCAGCGCGCACAGGCCAACCGCCAGGTTGGCCTCATCGATGACGCGGCCCATGGTGATGAAGCCATGGATCTGGCGGTCGAAGCAGACGTACTGCGCCATGTTGCCGGCGGCCGACAAGGCATCGGCGTATTGCCGGCCTTCGTCACGCAGCGGATCAAAACCAGCGGTCAGTACCAACGCCGGCGGCAGGCCCGACAAATCGGCATGCAGCAGCGGCGAGGCGCGCCAGTCGGCGTGCTGTTCAGCCGCCAGGTAGTGGCCGCGGAAGTAGGCAATGGTGTCGCTGGTCAGTACATAGCCCTGGCCATTGCTGATGTGCGAGGCCGAAATCGCCCGCATGTCGGTGGCCGGGTAGATCAGCAGCTGAAACTTCAAGGCCACGGTCTCTCCGGCATCGCGCCAGGCCAGCGCCACCACCGCGGCCAGGTTGCCGCCGGCGCTGTCACCACCCACCGCAAAACGCTGCTTGTCCAGCCCCAGCGCGCTGGCCTGGCCTTGCAGCCAGCGGGTGGCCGCCAACACATCGTCCACGGCGGCCGGAAAGCGGTGTTCCGGCCCCATGCGGTAGTCCACCGCCACCACCACGCAAGCGGCCTCGTCGGCGAGTTGGCGGCACAGCACGTCATGGGTGTCGAGATCGCCCATCACCCAGCCGCCGCCGTGGAAGTAGACCAACGTAGGCGCCGACGTATCGGCCGCCAGGCCGGCCGGGCGGTACAGCCGCAGCGGGATATCGCCATGCGGGCCGCTGGCCAGCAGCTCGCGCACCTCGGCCATGGCGCGCGGCTCGGGCTGGCTGAAGCTGCGGCGCTCGCGGTACATCTGGCGCGCGCCGTCGGGCGTCAGCGTGTGCGTGGGCGGCACGCCGCGCTCGATCATCAGATCAATCAGCGCCTTGGCTTGGGGGTCGAGCATCGCGTCTCCTGCTGCCGGAACTGGGCCTGGTTGGGTTCCCTGCGAGGCCCGGTCCGGCAGGGTCGCCGCAGTGTAGCGGCGGCCTTGCTCACCCTGGCCTGCGGCATCATGCGGCCCATGGCCGACCCAGCCCCCTGCCCTTGCGGCCTGCCGCAGCCTCTCGCCAACTGCTGCGGCCGCTGGCTGGACGGCGCGCCGCCGCTGCCCGCGCCCGACGCGCAGGCCTTGATGCGCTCGCGCTACAGCGCCTTTGTGCTGCAGCGCGCCGACTACCTGCTGGCCACCTGGCATGCCAGCACGCGGCCGCCGACGATCGAGTTTGAGCCTGGCCTGCGTTGGTTGGGCCTGCAGCTCAAGGCACACCACTGCCAGGACGAAAACCACGCCACGGTCAAGTTTGTCGCACGCAGCAAACAAGGCGGCCGCGCCCACCGGCTGCACGAGACCAGCCGCTTTGTGCGCGAGCAGGGCCGCTGGTTTTATGTCGATGGCGAGATGGCCGCATGACGGTCGTGCCGGCCGAACAGGCTGAGCCTGCTGAGCCGGCAAAGTTCACCAGCGTGCTGACGCTGATCCACCGCGACGCACAGTTGCTGGCGCTGCACAAGCCCGCAGGCCTGCTGGTGCACCCCAGCGCGCTGGACGCCCATGAACGCGACGACGTGCTGAGCCGGCTGCGCGCCCAGGGCGAAGGCCCGGTGTGGCCGCTGCACCGGCTCGACAAGGGCACCTCGGGGGTGTTGCTGCTGGCACGCGATGCCAGCACCGCGCGCCAGCTGGGCGAACTGTTCGCCGGCCGCCAGCCGGGGCTGGATAAACCTAGAAACCGCAGTTGGACGCGCCCGAGTGGGCCGCGATGGGGTGCGCTGGCAAGGCGCGACGACGCTGCGGGCTCATGCCCGCGAGGAGGAGCAACGCCGCCAGCGTGCGCCAGTGCGGCTCAATCGGGTGCGTAGC
>JBBQJN010000049.1:0-17241 GCA_038325945.1 Burkholderiales bacterium
CAGCCTCGGCCCAGGCGGCCTGGCCGGCCAAGCCGATCCGCTACATCGTGCCGTTCGCGCCGGGCGGCACCACTGATGTGCTGGCCCGGGTGGTGGGCGAGAAGCTGGCGCTGGCGCTGGGCCAGCCAGTGGTGATCGAGAACAAGGCCGGCCAGGGTGGCTCGGCCGGCAGTGCTGAGCTGGCGCGCGCCGCGCCCGACGGCTACACCATCGGCGGCGGCACCATCAGCTCGCATGCCATCAATGCCACGCTGTACGACAAGCTGCCCTATGACCCGGTGACCAGCTTTGCGCCGATCACCCTGTATGCCAGCCAGCCCAATGTCCTGGTGCTGCATCCCGGTGTGCCGGCCAACAACCTGCGCGAATTCATCGCGTTGCTCAAGGCCCAACCCGACAAGTATTCCTTCGGCTCGGCCGGCAACGGTACCTCGCAGCACATCTCGGGCGAGCTGTTCAAGACCCAGGCCGGGGTGCGCATGCAGCACATCCCCTACCGTGGCAGCGGCCCGATGCTGACCGAGCTGCTGGGCGGCACCTTGACAGTGGCCTTCGACAACCTGGCCACCGCGCTGCCGCACATCAAGGCCGGCAAGCTGCGCGCGCTGGCGGTGACGAGCGCCAGCCGTTCCAGCGCGGCGCCCGAGGTGCCGACGATGGCCGAACTGGGCCTGGCCGGCTACGAGCTCAGCAGCTGGCAGGCGGTGTTTGCGCCGGCCGGCACGCCACCGGCGATCATCGACCGGCTCTACACCGAGATCAGCCGCATCCTCAAGATGCCCGACATCGCCAAGCGCCTGGGCGAACTGGGGCTGGATTTGTCGGGCATGCCGCCGGCCGAACTGGCGGCACTGGTCAAGGCCGAGGTGCCGCGCCTGGGCAAGGTGGTGCGCGACAGCGGCGCCACCGCGCAGTGATGACCGCCGGCACCCTCTCATGCAGCGGCTGATGCGGCGCCGAATTCTGGGGCGACAAGCGGGTGGGCCCGCTCACGGCCCGCGCACGGCCCGCCGTGGTCAAGGCACTGCTGCTCAAGGCCTGGGCGCATCGGGCCGGCTCCGCGCCTTGATGTCAGGCTTGTCCTTGGTCAGGCCCTGTCACGCCTCTTCGGCTTCGATCAGCAAGCGCTGTCTGAGCACACCGCGCACCGCGCTGCGGGCCAGCAGCTTCAGCGTCTGGCCCATCGGCACGCTGCGCGCAAAGCGGTAGTCCAGGCTGTCGCTGCTGCCGGTGTTGCTGCTGGCAATGCGCCTGCGCCACAACTGGCTGCCGTCGGCCAGTACCCACAGTTCATGCCAGGCACCCTGCAGATCGATTGGGCAGCGCACCTGCAGGCTGATGCTGATCTCGAAGCGGCGCTCGCGCCGGGCGTCGGCCGGGATCACCAGCAGCGCCTCGGTAGCGTCGCCAGCATCGCGTTGCCAGCGTTCGGGGGCGGCCATCGCGCTCTGCACCGCCAAAATGCCGCTCAGCCCTGGCGCTGGCGCGCCAGCGCCGCGCCAGCGGCCAGCGCACGCAGCTTGGCCTCGGCCACTTCGCGCGACATCGGCGCCAGGCCGCAGTTGGTGCAGGCAATCAACCGTTCACGCGGCACGTATCGCAGCGCACGGCCAATGGTGTCGGCCACTTCCTCGGCGGTCTCGTCGAGAAAGACACTGAAAGCCGGCTCGTCGAACTGGACGATGTCGATGCCGTCGGCCTGCAGTGCCAACGCTTCCTGGTTGAGCAGATCGGCAAAGGCCATGGCCATCGCCACGCGGTCGCCATAGTGGCTGTCGGCCACGGTGTCGATGATGGTCATCGGCCCGGGCAGCGTGAACTTGATTTTCTTGGCGGTGTGCTCGCGCAGCAGCCGCGCCTCGGTGGCATGCACCCGGCCCTTCAGCCGCAGCGGCGCAACCACCTGCGGCACCATGGCCTTGTAGCGATCACCACGGATGCCCATCTCGACCTTGTTGGCAAAGTCGATGCCCTCCACCTGCTCAAGGAAGCCATGAACAAAGTGCTGGCGCGACTGCTCGCCGTCGCCGATCACGTCGAGCCCGGCGTCCTCCTGCAGCTTGATCCACATTAGCGTGGCATCGGCCTTGGCGCGGGCCAGATCTTCACCCTCGGCCTGCCAGCGCGGCCACAGCTTGTGGGTTTCGGCCAGCCAGTCGGGTTTGGGCAGGCTGCCGGCGATGGCGGTCTCGAACATGGGGTCTCCGTCCAGGCCGATCAGCCTGCAGTCGTGGTCATTGCCGGTGGGCAAAACCGCAAGGTAGCACGGCAGGCGCGCGCGCTGCCGACGCCCGGCCGGTGGGCACAATCGGCTGCCCTGCCAGCGTGCTGAACCGCTGAACCGCTGACCAGCTGACTGCCATTGCCCTTGAATCCCGCCACCGATCCCCAAGCCCAGCGTCGCCACCAATGGGCGTTAGCCCTGCTGTGGATCGTGCCGCTGGCCTGGTCAAGCAACTACCTGATCGCGCGGGCCGCCGCCGGCGTGATCTCGCCGCACACGTTGGCGCTGGGCCGCTGGAGCCTGGCTTTTGCGCTGATGCTGCCGCTGGCCTGGCGAGCGCTGGCGCGCCAACAAGCACCCTGGCTGCGCGAGGAATGGCGACAGTTCTTGCTGCTCGGCGGCCTGGGCATGTGGATCTGCGGCGCCTTTGTCTACATCGGCGGCCACACCACCTCTTCAGCCAACATCGCATTGATCTACGCCGCCACGCCGATCGCCATCGCGGTGGTCAGCGCGGTGCTGCTGCGCGAGCGCATGTCGCCGGTGCAGATGATCGGTGTCGCGCTGGCCTTGCTGGGCGTGCTGTTTGTCATCGCCAAGGGCGAGCCGCGCAACCTGCTGGCGGTGCGCTTTACCGCCGGCGACGGCTGGATATTGGCTGCCGCCTGCTCGTGGACGGCGTATTCGGTGCTGCTGCGGCTGTGGCCCTCGCGGCTGGATACGGTGGCGCGGCTGGTGGCCATCACCGGCGGCGGCATCCTGGTGCTGCTGCCGTTCACCGCGCTGGAATGGGCGCTGGTCGAGCAGCCGCCCTTCAGTTGGCAGGCCGCCGCGCTGGTGCTGGCGGCGGCGGTGCTGCCCGGCATCCTGGCCTACCAGGCCTATTCCTTCATGCTGCGCGAACTCGGTGCCGGACCGACCGCGCTGGTGCTCTACCTGGGCCCGGTCTATGCCGCGTTCAGCGCCTGGCTGCTGCTGGGCGAGGCGCCGGCGGGGTACCACCTGGCGGGCGCGGCGCTGATCTTGCCCAGCATCTGGCTGGCCACGCGCAGCCGCTGAGCCCGGCCGGCGGCCGGCGGCGCTTCCAGCGTGATCCGCAGAGCACACGCCAGCGCAACACCCTGCACCACCTCAGCGGCATCAACGCCGCCTTCTTGCACCTCGAATCGCCTGCGATGCCGATGCATGTCGGCTCGCTCAACCTGCTGGAACTGCCTGCCGGCTACAAGGCAGCACTCGGCCACTTGATCTCGACCTTGCGGTTCTGGGCAAGGCAGTCCCTGAGGTAGAGATTGATGAGGCTCTGGTAAGGGACGCCCGCCTCAGCGGCCATGCTCTTGAAGTACTGAACCACGTCCTCAGACAGGCGCATGGTCACTGACTTCTTGAGCTTTGACGCGTACGGGTTTCGACGCGACTTCATCTTTGACAGATCGTACTCAGCTCTCATGTCTTTCACCTCGGTAGTACTGGGCTTCGCTCTCGGTCGCCTTGCGAGCGGCGATGATGCGGATGACATCGCCGTCTTCTCTCTCGCAGTGGCAGACCAGTAGAAGCCTGGCGTCAGAACTCATGCCCAGCAGAAGGAAGCGGTCTTCAAGGTGTGAGTGTTCTTGATCGAAGAATTGAACGGCGAAATCGTCATAGAAGACGGTCTTGGCCACCTCGAAGGTGACTTTGTGCTTCTTGACGTTTGACGCTGCCTTGACCGGATCCCACTCGAACTGCATGCATACATTGTATGGATCATGCGACGACGATCAAGCGGGATCGGTTTTTGCCGCGGAGACAAGATGCCTTCGTGAGTTCAGGCGGCCCGTCCCCGGCAAGACCGCAGGTTGCGCGCCGAGGGCGAGCCGAGCTACACCCAAGCCCGACAGGCTCCTGGCATCTGGCTGGCCACGCGCACCCGCTGACGCCCGGCGGCGGTTCCATAATGACCCGCAGACCACACGCGGGGGACAAGCCATGAACCACCTCAGCGGCATCGACGCCGCCTTTCTGCACCTCGAGTCACCCGAAATGCCGATGCATGTCGGCTCGCTCAACGTGCTGGAGCTGCCCGCCGGCTACGAAGGTGATTACTTCGAGGCTGTCAAGGCACTGCTGGCCGAGCGCCTGCACCTGGCCGATGTGTTTACCCGCAAGCTGGCGTTGATGCCGTTCGACCTGTCCAACCCGGTCTGGGTGGAGGACGAAGACGTCGACCTCGACCACCATGTGCGCCACATCACCCTGCCCAAGCCCGGCAGCAACAGCCAGTTGCAGCAGTATGTGGCGCGGCTGCACTCCACGCTGCTCGATCGCAGCCGCCCGCTGTGGGAGTTTTTTGTCATCGACGGCCTGCGCAGCGGCGAGGTGGCGCTGTACATCAAGGTGCACCATGCCCGGCTCGACGGCCAGGCCGGCGTGGCGTTAGGCCGCGCCATCTTCGACACCTCGCCCGAGGGCCAGGCGGTCAAGCCGCCGCGCCACCGCACCCGCCACAACCAGTACCAGCTGGGCGTGGCCGAGCTGCTGGGCGCGGCCATCAGCAATACCGCCATCCAGGTGGTCAAGCTGGTGAAGGCGTTGCCGGCCATCGCCCGCGCCGGCAAGAGCCTGCTGCTGCCGGCGAAAGACGCCAACGGCAAGCGCGACTGGTTGCTGCCCAAAGACCTGAACTTCCTGGCGCCGCGCACCTCGTTCAACGTCGCCATCACCAACCAGCGCCGCTACGCCGCGCGCACCGTGCCGCTGGCCGAGGTCAAGGAGATTGCCAAGCGCACGGGTGTGTCGCTCAACGACGTGGTGATGGGCACGGTGGCCGGCGCGCTGCGCGACTACTTCATCAGCCACCGCGAGCTGCCGGCCAAGAGCTTGTCGGCGGCGGTGCCGGTGAGCCTGCGCGCGGCCGGCGACGACAGCGCCAACAACCAGGTCAGCATGGTCACCATGAGCCTGGCCACCCACGTTGCCGACCCGCTGCAGCGACTGCGCCACATCGCCCAGTCGTCGCACTACACCAAGGCCATGCTGGGCCGCGTCAAGGCGGCGATCCCGACCGATTTTCCGATGCTGGCCGCGCCCTGGCTGATGTCGGGCCTGGCCTCGCTGTACGGCCGCTCGCGGCTGGCCAATGTGCTGCCACCGCTGGCCAACGTGGTTGTCTCCAACGTGCCCGGCGTGCAGAGCCAGCTGTACTTTGCCGGCGCCAAGATCATCAGCTACTACCCGGTGTCGATCCCGGCCCATGGCATGGCGCTCAACATCACGGTGCAAAGCTACAACGGCCGGCTCGACTACGGCCTGATCGGCTGCCGCCGCGCGGTGCCCGACATCGCAGAACTGGCTGACGCCTTGCTGGCCGCTCACCGTGAGCTGCTGTCACTGGCGCGCGCGATCGAGGTTGCACCGGCCGAGCCGGTGGCAGCGATTGCCGCGCCGCCGGCCAAGCGCCCACGCAAGATCGCAACGCCAGCGGCCACACTGAACCTGGTGAAGACGCCGCCGAAGGCCACGCGGGCACGAAAACAGGCCACCCAACAGGCCACTAAACAAGCCACTGAACAGGCCGCCTGACGCCGGCCGAGGCGCATGGTCAGCGCAGCAGCAGCCGTGCGCTGCTGGCCAGCGCCGCCACGCCGGCAAAGGCGCCGCCCAGCAGCAGCGCCCAGACCGGGCCCCGTGCGCCGGCCAGGCCAAAGCACAGCGCCACCAGCGCAGCACCCATCGCCTGACCATTGAGCCTGGCCATCGCCACCATGCCGCTGGCGCCGCCGCTGCGCTCGGGTGGCGCCGCCGACATCAGCGCGTTGAGGTTGGGCGACTGGAACAGGCCGAAGCCGGCGCCACACAGCGCCAGCCGCCAAACGATGTCGGCGGCGGTTGCCGCCGGCGTGAGCCAACCCAGCGAGACCAGGCCGCCACTGAGCAGCAGCAGGCCGATGCCGCCGAGCAGGCCCGGCGGGTAGCGCTCGGACAGCCGGCCGGCCAGCGGCGCCGCAGCGGCCACCACGATCGCCCAGGGCGCCATCAAGAAGCCGGTCTGCAGCGGATTGCGTTGCAGCACGTTCTCCAGAAAAAACGGCAGCGAGACGAAGGCCAGGCTTTGCGCGGCAAACGCCGCCAGCGCGGTGGCGGCGGACAGCGCAAACAAGGGCCGGCGCAGCAAGTCCACCGGCAGCATTGGCGCGCTGTGGCCGGCCTGGCGGCGCAGCAGCCAGCTGCCGCTGGCCAGCGCCAGCAGCGCGCAGGCCAGCACCCAGCTCCAGCCCACGCGCTGGGTAGCGGCGCTGAGCGCGCCGATGGCCGAGGCAAAACACAGCGCTGTCAGCATCGCCGCCAGGCGGTCGATCGGCGCGCCCTGGGTGGCGCGGCGCGGCAATGCCGAGTACGCCACCCAAAAGGCCAGCGAGCCCAGCGGCAGGTTCAGCAGGTAGAGCCAGGGCCAAGTAACCACCGACAGCAACAGCGAGGCCAACGTTGGCCCGGCGGCGAAGGACACGCCGACCACCAGCGCGTTGAGGCCGACGCCGCGCCCCAGTTGGTGCGCCGGAAACAGCTGGCGCACCAGCGCGATGTTGACGCTCATCATCGCCGCTGCGCCCAGGCCCTGCAGCGCCCGCGCTGCGGCCAGCGCCGGCAGGCTGCCGGCCAGCGCACTGGCCAGCGAGGCCAGCACGAAGAAGGCTATGCCGAACAAATGAACGCGTCGTGCGCCCAGGCGGTCACCCAGCGCGGCAAAGGGCAGCAGGCCGGCCACCACCACCAGTTGGTAGGCGTTGATGACCCAGATCGCCGTGGCCGGCTGGGCCTGCAGATCAGCGGCGATGCGCGGCAAGGCGGTGCCGGTGATGGTCGAGTCCAGCGTGGCCAGCGATACCGCCATCAAGACCGCTATCAGCGCACGCCGCTGGCTGCCGCGCGGCAGCTCGCCGGTCAGCGCTGCGGGCGGGGCGGTGTTTGCAGCAGGTTCTGGCGGTGCGGGCATCGTTGGCACCATAGCCGCGCCCGCAAGGCAGCGCGTCCACCCAGGCGACAGCCTCCGCCGCCGCCAGCGCTGGCGTGCTAAAAGTGCGGCCTCCCATTCACACAAAAGGCAAGCAGCACATGAAGACTTACGGCATTGGCGTGGTGGGCACCGGCATCATGGGCCGGCGCATGATGGCGGCACTGACCCCGCACCCGCGTTTTCGGGTGACGGCACTGTGGGACGCCAACCCCGAAGCGATGGCCCAGGCACTGGCCGACGCAGCCGGCGCCCGGCTGGCCGACAGCCTGGAGGCGCTGGCCGATGATGCCGAGGTCGACGCCATCTACATCGCCACGCCGCCGTTGCTGCACCTGGCCGGCGTGCGCGCTGCGGCGGCGCTGGCCAAACCGGTGCTGTGTGAGAAACCGCTGGCCGCTTGTGTAGAGGACGCGCAGGCGCTGCGCGAGCTGGTGGTGCGTGATGGCCTGCGCTTTGCGGTGAATTTTCCGTTCGCCCGCGCCAGCGCCGCCCAGCACCTGCTGCAGCAATGGCAAAGCGGCGCGCTGGGCAGCTTGCAGCAGGCCAGCATCAGGCTGCGTTTTGCGCAGTGGCCGCGGCCCTGGCAGGCCGGCGCCAGCGACTGGCTGGCCGGGCCGCTGCAAGGCGGCTTCACGCGCGAGGTGCTGTCGCACTTTGTCTTTCTGGCGCTGCGCATGTTTGGCCCGGCCACGGTTGAGCGCATGCAACTTGACCGTGCCGCAGGCGAGTCCGAGACCCGGCTGCTGGCCCGCCTGCACCATGACGGCGTCACGGTCGAGATTGACGCCGCAGTGGCCGGCGAGGTGGCCGACCACAACCGCTTTGCCCTGCTCGGCAGCGCGCACAGCCTGGCGCTGAGCGACTGGTACCGACTGGAGGAGAACGGCCAGCTCAGCGAGCGCAAAGACCCCTCGCCGGGCACGCTGGACGGCCTGGCCGAGATGCTGGACGGTAAAGCCGAACACCGCCTGGCCACTGTCGACGAGGCGCTGGCGGTGGTGCGCATCATCGAGGCGTTGCTGGCCGATTGATCGCATCAGCGCCCGATCTCTCCGCCCGACCCCAAGCCCGACAGGCTCCCAGGCTCCCAGGCGACAGCGCGGCACGATCGACCTGGTGCACACTCAGTTGCTTGTTCCCAACCTTAAACCGCAAAGAAAGCCATGCGCAACTACCTGCAGTTCTACATCAACGGCCAGTGGGTCGATCCGGTCAACGCCAAGACCCTGGACGTCATCAACCCGGCCACCGAGGGCGTGGCTGGCCAGATCTCGCTGGGCTCGGCGGCCGACGTCGATGCTGCGGTCAAGGCCGCGCGCGCCGCCTTTGCCAGCTACTCACAGACGACAGTGGCCGAGCGCATGGCATTGCTCGAACGCATCATCGGCGAGTACAAACTGCGCTATGCCGACATGGCTGCGGCCATCACCGAGGAGATGGGCGCGCCGGCGATGCTGTCGCAAAAGGCCCAGGCAGCGATGGGCGTGGCCCATTTGACGACCGCGCTGAACGTGCTGAAGGACTTCGCCTTCCAGGAATTGCGCGGCACGACGATGATCAGCAAGGAGCCGATCGGCGTCTGCGGCCTGATCACGCCCTGGAACTGGCCGGTCAACCAGATCGCCTGCAAGGTGGCGCCGGCGCTGGCCACCGGCTGCACCATGGTGCTCAAGCCGAGCGAGATCGCGCCGTTTTCAGCGCAGATCTGGACCGAGATCCTGCATGCCGCCGGCGTGCCGGCCGGCGTCTTCAACCTGGTCAACGGCGACGGCCCCACGGTGGGCGCGGCGATCGCCAGCCACCCCGAGGTCGACATGGTGTCGTTCACCGGCAGCACCCGCGCCGGCATCGAGGTGGCGCGCAATGCAGCGCCCACCGTCAAGCGGGTGCACCAAGAGCTGGGCGGCAAATCGCCCAACATCCTGCTGCCTGATGTTGATTTGCAGAAGGCCGTCACCGCCGGCGTGCGCGCGGTAATGAGCAACTCAGGCCAGAGCTGCAACGCGCCGACCCGCATGCTGGTGCCCAACAACCGCATGGACGAGGCGCTGGCCATCGCCAAGGCCGCCGCCGAGGCCACCACGGTGGGCGACCCGGCCAGCGGCGCCGCGCTGGGCCCGGTGATCTCGGCCACGCAGTGGGACAAGATCGAGACCCTGATCGCCAAAGGCATCGAAGAAGGCGCCACCCTGGTGGCCGGCGGCCTGGGCAAGCCCGCAGGTCTGGACAAGGGCTATTACGTCAAGCCCACGGTGCTGGGCCATGTCAACAACCAGATGACGGTGGCGCGCGAAGAGATCTTCGGCCCGGTGCTCACCATCCTGGGCTACGACACCGTCGATGAGGCGGTGGCCATCGCCAACGACACGCCCTATGGTCTGGCGGCCTATGTTGCGGGCAGCGATGTCGAGGCCACGCGCCAGGTGGCCGCACGGTTGCGCGCCGGCCGGATTGAGATCAACAACCCAGCGCCCGACCTGATGGCGCCGTTTGGCGGCTTCAAGCAGTCGGGCAACGGCCGCGAGTGGGGCGACCATGCTTTCGGCGAGTTTCTCGAGATCAAGGCGGTGCTGGGCTACGCGCCCAAGGCCGCCTGAGCCACGGGCCTGGGCGCCAACCTGCGCCCCGACCTGCACCCCGGCGCCCGCTGCGCGGCGGGCGCGCTGCAGGCGCGCGACAGGTGCGCGACGGGCGAGAGCAGCCGGGTTTCTTCACCGGCGTGTCACCGGCCTGTCACGCCGGCAGGCCAGCATGCCGGGCATGAACAGCCTGCAGTCCGCGGCGCCGAACCGCGCAATCGATCCACGGCTGCGCCGCCCGCTGCCGGCCCCGCCAGCATGGGCTGCGGTCGCCGCCAACGCCGAACCCAGGCTGCGGCTGCAGGTCACCTGGGCGCGCCACGACGACGACCTGCGCCAGGCCCAGCGGCTGCGCCACCGGGTCTTCACCGACACGCTGGGCGCCGCGCTCCCTGGCTTAGGCTCAGCGCCGTCCGCCGGCACCCCGCCGGGGCTGGATGTCGACGCCTTCGACGGCCATTGCGAGCACCTGCTGCTGCGCACGCTGGCCAGCGACACCCTGCCGGCACGGCTGGTCGCCACCTGCCGGGTGCTGACGCCCGCCGGCGCGCGCCGTGCCGGCGGTTTGCACGGCGAAACGCTGTTCGATCTGTCGCGGCTGGCCGCGCTGCGCCCGCGCATCGTTGAACTGGGGCGTTGCTGGGTCGACCCGGCGTGGCGCGGCAGCGCGGTGATGCCGGCACTGGGGTCGGCGCTGGCCGATTTCATGCTGCGCAACGACCTCGACATCGGCTTCGGCTGTGCCAGCCTGCCGCTGCACGACGGCGGCCAACATGCCGCCAGCCTGTGGCGCCGGCTGCAGCGCAGCCATGCGGCGTCCGATCAACTGGCGGCAATCCCGCTGCTGCCCTTGCCGATCAACGCGCTGCGTGACGATCTGCAAGCCGCACCGCCGGCGCTGCTGCAGGGCTTGCTGCAATGCGGCGCCAAGCTGCTGGGCGCGCCAGCCTGGGACCCTGATTTTGGCAGTGCCGAGCTGCCGATGATCCTGCAGCTGGCGTACCTTCCGGCGGCCTTCCGGCTGCGCCCGCCGATGTGCTGAAGCGCGCGCCCGGCCCCCAGCGGCAGCGCTTCAGCTGTCGGCCGCGGCGCAACACTGCCGCAGGTAGGCCAGCGCCTCCTCCACCTGATCGATCAACACCAGGCACAGCTCGCCCGGCTGCAGCCGCGCAAGCGCCAGGTCGATGGCCGCAAACTCGCCGGTGATCTCGTCGATGCGCTGCGCCCGCTGCGCGCCCTTCAGGCCCTCGCGCAGCAAGGCGATGACCTCACCGTCGGCGCGGCCACGCTGGGCGGCGTCCTGGTAGAGGATGATGTCGTCGAAGGCATGGCCGAGGATTTCGGTCTGCTCGCGGATGTCCTCGTCGCGGCGGTCACCGGCGCCGCTGATGACCACCGAGCGGCGCTGCGCCGGCATCGCTTCGACCGCCTGCACCAGCGCACGCATGGCGTCGGGGTTGTGGCCATAGTCGGCGATCAGCGTCGCGCCGCGGTAGTCCATCACGTTGAAGCGGCCGGGTGCGTTGTCGGCGTCGGCCACAAAGCTGGCCAGGCCGGCGCGCACGGCGTCCCAGTCCAGCCCAGTGGCCCAGGCCGCGCCCACCGCAGCCATCACGTTCTCGACCTGAAAACCGATCGTGCCCTTGCGGGTGATCGGCACCGCAGCCAGCGGCACACGTTCGCGCCAGGCGCCCTCGGCGGCGACCACTGCGTCGCCTTCGGGTCGGCGCTCGACAAACACGGTGCGCCCGCCCTGGGCGCGGTGCGCGCTGAGCACGGGGTGGCCACGATCAACCGCAAAGTAGATGATCTTCCCAGGGCAGACCGCGGCCATGCGCGCAGTGGCCGGATCGGCAGCGTTGAGCACGGCGTAACCGTCGGGCGCCACGTTCTGCACCACCACCCGCTTGAGCACCGCCACGTCTTCCACCGTGGTGATGTAGTTCAGCCCGAGGTGATCACCGGCACCGACGTTGGTGACCACGGCGACCGAGCAGCGGTCAAAGCCCAGGCCCTCACGCAGCAGGCCGCCGCGTGCGGTTTCCAGCACCGCCGCCTGCACATCGGGATGCATCAGCACGTTGCGCGCGCTCTTCGGGCCGCTGCAGTCGCCGCTGTCGATCTGGCGGCCATCAACGTACACACCGTCGGTGTTGGTCATGCCGACCACCCGCCCGGTGCTGGCCACCAGATGGGCGATCAGCCTTGTGACGGTGGTCTTGCCATTGGTGCCGGTGATGGCGATCACCGGGATGCGGCCGTTTTCACCGGCGCTGAAAAGATCGCTGACGATGGCCTCGCCCACCGGCCGGCCCTTGCCGTAGGACGGCGACAAATGCATGCGCAGCCCCGGCGCGGCGTTGACCTCGACCACGCCGCCGTTCTGGCTTTCCAGCGGCCGCAACACGTCCTCGCAGACCACGTCGACACCGCAGACATGCAGGCCCACCATGCGCGCGGCGGCCACCGCGCGGGCCGCCACCTCGGGATGCACGTCGTCGGTGACATCGGTGGCGCTGCCGCCAGTCGACAGGTTGGCGTTGTTGCGCAGCACCACGCGCCGGCCCTTGTCGGGTACGGCAGCGGGCGCCAAGCCCTGGATCGCCAGCCGCGCCAGCGCGATCTCGTCGATGCGGATCTTGGTCAGCGCGCTGGCATGGCCGTCACCGCGCTTGGGGTCGGCGTTGACGGCCTCGACCAGCTGCGCCACGCTGTGCACGCCGTCACCGATGACATGCGGCGGGTCGCGGCGAGCGGCGGCCACCAGCTTGTCGCCCACCACCAACAGCCGGAAGTCATGGCCCGGCAGGAATTTCTCAACCATCACGGTGCCGATCTCGACCGCCGCGCGGTAGGCGATCTCGAGGTGCTCGCGGCTGACGATGTTGACCGTGACGCCCTTGCCCTGGTTGCCGTCCTGCGGTTTGCACACCACCGGCAGGCCGATCTGCTGCGCTGCGGCCCAGGCGTCGTCGAGGCTGTCGACTGGCCGGCCTGTGGGCACCGGCACACCAGCGGCCTCGAGCAAGGTCTTGCTCAGGTCCTTGTCCTGGGCGATGGCTTCGCTCACCGCGCTGGTGCCGTCTACCTCGGCGGCCCAGATGCGGCGCTGTTTGACGCCCCAGCCAAACTGCACCAGGCTGCCATCGGTCAATCGCTGCCAAGGGATGCCACGGGCGATCGCCGCATCGACGATGGCGCCCGTGCTGGGGCCCAGGCGCACATTCTCGTCAAGCTCACGCAGCGCCGCCAGTGCAGCGGCGGCATCAAAGCTGGCGCCGCTGCGCGCCGCCTGCAGCAAGGCCTGGCCCTGCTCAAAAGCCAGCCGGCCAACTGCCTCTTCGCTGTACTCGACCACCACCTGGGAGATACCGGCGTCCACCGTGTGGCGGAAGCGGCTGAAGGTGACCGGGCAACCGGCCGCCGCCTGCAGTGCCAACACCGCCACCTGCAGCACTTCGGCGCGTGATTGGGCCGGCCGGCCATGGCTGGGCCACAGTTCGCCAATGGCCGGAAACAGCGCGCGCACGCGGGCCTCGAACTCGGCTGACATGGGCTCGTCGGACAGGCAGCGCACCAGCGCCTCGAGGGCGGTGTGCCGGCTCCACAGATTGGGTCCGCGCAGGGCGCGCAGTCGGATGACTTCCATGAGGGGATCTCGTTGTTCTGGGGAAAAGTGTGGTCAGTCGGGGCTCAGCGGCGGGCCGCCAAAGCTGATGCTGATGCAGAGGCAGAGGCAGATGCAGATGCAGATGCAGGTGCAGAGGCAGAGGCTGGGGCTTGGGCTGGGGCTTCAGGCTCGAAAGTCTTGAGGCCGGCCACGATCAGGTCGGGCGACAAGGCCATCGCCCAGGCCACGCCCACCGCCGCCAGCAAGGGCTCGATGGCCTCGGCGCCGCAGCGTTGGCGCAGCGGCTCGGCAGCGCCCAACAGCGTCTCTTCGCCGCCCTGCGCCAGCACCAGCTGACCTGCGGCCACAAACACCGCCCGGCCGCCGGTCTCGCGGTGGGCGCTGATCACCGGCAAGCTGCCGTCGGCGGCGTACAGCAACACGGCGCCGTCACACAGCGTGGCCATCTCGGCGATGCGCGCATCGGCCGCATGCAGCACGGCGTAACCGTCGTCAAGCACCACATCCACCTGGGTGCGCATGACCTTGGCCAGCGCGTCGGTGTCAGCGATGTCCTGGTCTTCCAGCCCGGCGATGTCGGCCAGGTCAGTGACCACGCCAACGGTGCAGCGGTCGTAGGCCAGGCCTTCGCGCAGGATGGTGCCGGCGCTGTGCTCGAACACCGCCGCGTTGACGTTGCGGTTCATCAGCAAGCGCCGGCCGGCCTGCCAATGCCTGGCGTCGCCGGCGGCGATGCGGCGGCGATCCAGGTAGAGGCCGTCGCGGCAGGCCAGGCCAACATGGTGGCCGCCCAGCTTGAGCAGCCAGGCCGACAACTGGGCGATCTGGCTGGTGCCGGCCGAGCCGCTGACGCCGATGATCGGGATGCGCCCGGCCAGCACGCGCGCCGGCGCATCGCTGCCCTCGCGGCCCAGCGTGCCGACCGGGACATCGGCAAACAAGTGGTCGACGATGGCGCGGCCGACCGGCCGCGACGGCCCTTCGGCCGGCTTGAGGTGCATCAGCAAGCCGGGCCCGGCGTTGACCTCGACCACTGCGCCGCCCTGGGCCTGCAGCGGGCGCGAGATGTCCAGCGCCACGACGTCGATGCCGGCGATGTCCAGGCCGACGGTGCGCGCCGCCAGTTCGACGGCAAACGCCACCTCGGGGTGAACTTCGTCGGTGCAGTCGATCGCCACATTGCCGTTGCGCTGGATCAGCACCTGCTGCGCGGCGGCCGGCACGGCGTCGGCATCGAGGCCCTGGCGCTGCAGCTCAAGCCTGATCACGCCATCCTCACGCGGCTTGACCCGGCTCAGCGGAAAGTCTTCGGAATTGCCGCGCCGCGGGTCGCTGTTGAGCTGCTCTTCGACCAGCTCGGCCACGCTGCTGCGGCCGTCGCCGGTGACAAAGGCCACCTCGCCGCGCGCTGCGGCCACCAGCCGGCCGCCCACCACCAGCAGCCGGTGCTCGTGGCCGGCAATGCTGCGCTCGACCAGCACCTCGCTGCCATGGCGGTCGGCCACCGCCCAGGCGGCCTCAACCTCCTCGCGGTTTTTCAGGTCGAGCGTGACGCCGCGGCCATGGTTGCCATCGCTGGGCTTGACCACCACCGGCAGGCCGATCTGCTCGGCCGCCGCCCAGGCCGCCGCAGGGCTGGCCGCCACCTGGCCCTCGGGCACTGGCACGCCAACCGCCTTGAGCAAGCGCTTGGTCAGGTCTTTGTCGCGAGCGATGCCCTCGGCGATGGCGCTGGTGCGCTCGGTCTCTGCCGTCCAGATGCGGCGCTGGCGGGCGCCAAAGCCGAGCTGCACCAGGTTGCCACTGGTCAGCCGCAGGTGCGGAATATGGCGATCGGTGGCGGCGGCCACGATGGCTGCGGTGCTGGGGCCAAGGTAGCAGGCGTCGAGCTGGTCGCGCACCGCAGCCACCGCCGCCGGCACTTCAAAGGGTTGGTCGTTGATCGCCGCCATCAGCAGCGCATGGCCTTGCTCGAGCGCGCTGCGCGCCACCCGCTCGTCGCGGGCCCGGAAGACCATGCGGTAGACGCCGCGCCGCGAGGTGCTGCGAGTCTGGCCAAAACCGGTGGGCATGCCCGCCAGGTTCAGCAGCTCGATCACCACATGCTCAAGCACATGGCCCATCCAGGTGCCCTCGTGCAGCCGCTGCAGGAAGCCGCCCTTCTCGCCAACACCGCAACGATGCTCTTCCAGCGCCGGCAGCCAGGCGCAGAGTCGCGCGGTGAAGCCGGGCAGCAGGTGCGAGGGATGGTCTTCCAGCTCGCCCAGATCCAGCCAGGTCTCCAGCACCGGACGGTAAGTCCAGACGTTGGGCCCGTGCAGGTAGGTGATGCGCAACAGCTGGATATCGTTCTTGATCATGTCGTCGTCTTGGGCCTGGCCCTGGGTGCGGTGGTGCCTCGGCGGTGCGCCCGAGCGGCCGAAGATTGTGAGGCTCTGGCGGCCGCGACATCGGCATGAGCGAGAATTCGCGGCTTTGCCGAAGTCCGGACCGACCCCGGCAGCGGCCGCCAAGATGCCGACCGCCACCCCAACTTCCCCTGCCTCTGTCTCTGCCTCTGCCTCTGCAGATACCGGCCTGCCTGCGGCCCTCAGCGCCCTGTTGCAGCAGCGCCTGGCCCCAGGGGAGAACGTACTGGCCCTGCTGCCGGTTGACCTGGATGCTGAACTGCGCTTCGGCCGCGCTCTGTTGGCGCTGACCGAACACCGACTGCTGGCGCTGAGCGCCGACGGTCAATGCCAGGACTTTGCGCTGGAAAGCGGGCTCACGCTGCGCCACGGCGACCATGCCGGCGTGGGCATGCTGGCGCTGCACAACGCCAGCCGCCAGCTTGCACGCTGGCGCTTCACGCTGGCCGGCCATGCCCAGGCGCTCAAGCTGGCCGCAGCCTTTGATCGCCAGCTGAAGCGGCTGGCCGCTGGCCCGTCGGCGGTTGACGACGAGGCCGAGGCCGACGGCGATGCCGACTACGGTGTTGAAGGCGCCAGCCCACCTTCAACCTGGGTGCTGCTGCGGCTATGGCGCTTTGCCAAGCCCTACCGCAACCAGCTGCTGCTGGGCTTTGCGCTGACGCTGGCGGCCACCGCCGCCACGCTGGTGCCGCCCTACCTGACCATCCCGTTGATGGACAAGGTACTGATCCCGTTCCAGGCCGGCCAGACCATTGACCCGGCCTATGTGCTGCTGCTGCTCAGCGGCCTACTGGGCTCGGCGCTGCTGGCCTGGGGTCTGGGCTGGTGGCGCACCTGGCTGCTGGCGTTGGTGTCTGAGCGCATCGCCGCTGATCTGCGCACCGCCTCGTTTGAGCACCTGCTGGCGCTGAGCCTCGACTACTTTGGCGGCAAGCGCACCGGCGACCTGATGGCCCGCATCGGCAGCGAAACCGACCGCATCTCGGTCTTCCTGTCGCTGCACGCCCTCGACTTCGCCACCGACGTGCTGATGATCGGCATGACGGCGGTGATCCTGTTCTCGATCAGCCCCGGCCTGGCCCTGGTCACGCTGCTGCCGCTGCCCTTCATCGCCTGGATGATCCACCTGGTGCGCGACCGGCTGCGCACCGGCTTCGAAAAAATCGACCGCGTGTGGGGCGACGTGACCAACGTGCTGGCCGACACCATCCCGGGCATCCGCGTGGTCAAGGCCTTTGCGCAGGAGCGCCGCGAATCCGGCCGCTTTCAAGAGGCCAACGACCAGAACCTGGTGGTGAACGACCGCATCAACAAGACCTGGAGCCTGTTCACGCCCACCGTCACCCTGCTCACCGACGTGGGCCTGCTCGTGGTGTGGGCATTCGGCATCTGGCAGATTGCCA
>JBBQJN010000050.1:0-17152 GCA_038325945.1 Burkholderiales bacterium
GCTCGTTCGTGGGTGCGCAGGTGGGCTGAATCACGAAAACGTCGCGGGCGCGCACGTTCTGCTTGATCTCGACGGTGGTTTCGCCGTCGGAGAAGCGGCCCACCTCCGCCTGCCCCAATTCGAGCCCCAGGTGGCTGGCGATCTCACCGGCCAGCACCGGATTGGCGTTGCCGGTGAAGAGCACGGTGTTGAACAGCACTTTGGATTCTCCGTGGGTGGCTGAATGATGGCCGCGCAACAAGTCAGGCACGGCGTTCAGCAGATGTTCTGGCAGGGGAGGAAGGACTCGAACCCTCGCATGTCGGAATCAAAATCCGATGCCTTGACCAACTTGGCGACTCCCCTACACAGGATTCGGCTTGCGCCGAACCCCAAAACCTTTGGTTCAACCTTGCGGCCTTACCGTTTCAGCTGGTCCAATCCACCAAGGGATGCCGGTCCAGGCTGAGGCACATTCGACCGATCCATCCGGCTGGCAGCCCGGCTGGAAATTCTTCCGCCCTGCTGCCGGCCAATGGCCGGTCCATTGCACCCACTCTCGCAAACACCGCGCTGCCCGAACCCGACATCCGGCTGTTGCCGAAGCGGGCCGCCAACCACGCGGCGACTTGCGTCACTTCAGGGCAAAAGGCTTCCGCCGGGGGCTGCAAATCATTGCCGCCAAAAGCCCAAAAGGATCCGGGCCCGTCTTGAAACCCGTCTTCAAACCCGTCTTGAAGCTTCGCTGCCTGCTGTGCGTCTGCAAGAAAGCTCATGAGTATAACGGCTTTGGTGTCACGAACCAAGATCGGGCTGCCAAAAATCGATGCGGTGGTGATCGCCTGAGCCGGTTTCACCACAGCGAAGCGCTGCGGTGGCAGCGCACCAGCGGGCAGTGGCGTCAGCTGCTCGCCGATGCCGGCCACAAAGGCGTTGTGGCCGCCGATGAAGAACGGCACATCGGCGCCCAGTGGCAGCGCGATCTGCTGCAGCCGCTGGCGCGGCCAGTGCAGGCCCCACAGCCGGTTCAGCGCCAGCAGTGTGCTGGCGGCGTCCGAGCTGCCGCCGCCCAGGCCGGCGCCCCAGGGCACATGCTTCATCACCGACAGGTCGGCGCCCAGCGGGGTGCCGCTGGCTTGCTGTAGCGCACGCGCGGCACGCAGGCTCAGGTCGTCGGCGGGCAGCGCCGGGCCCAGGTCGTGACGCTGCAGAAGGCCGTCGCTGCGGCACTCGAAGTGCAGCGTATCGCACCAGTCGATCAGCACAAACACCGACTGCAACAGGTGATAGCCATCGGGCCGCCGGCCCACCACATGCAGGAACAGGTTGAGCTTGGCCGGCGCCGGCACGTCGTAGAGCGCGGCCAGGCTCACGGCACTTGCTCCAGCCGCGCCCGCACGGTGATCACCGGCGACGCGATGCGCCGGGCCTCGAGTGCGCCGACCGACCAGCGGCTCAGGTCGACCTGCCAGCCCAGCTGCACAAAACCGGCCAGATCGTCGTTACGCGGCGTGGCCGGCGCGCCCGGCCAGGGGCGGCCGCGCAGCCAGTCGAACAGTGCGGCCATCGGGATCGCCTCGCCCAGTGCGGCGGCGGCCAGCGCATCAAGGTCGGCGTGGCGGCTTTCGCCCTGTGCGCTGGCCAGCACCGCCTCACTCGGCGACCAACGCGCCAGCGCCGCGGTGCTACCCAGCGGACCGCTGAGCCGCAGCTGGCCGGCCCGTGGCGAGCCGCTGAGCTCGAAGCCTGCGCTGATCGACTTGTCAGGCTGGTCGGCCACCTGCACCGCCAGCCGGCCGCTGAGCAGATCGCCCTGCGGCGGCGGCGTGCTGGCGCAGCCGGCCTGCAAGGCGATCAACACCGCCCACAGCAACAAGCCTTGCCGCCGCGCCAGCGCGGCCAGCATCACAGGCTGACCTTCAGCCGCGCCAGGGTCTCGCGCAACACCTCGTTGCCAGCGTCGCGGGTGCGGGCCTCCTGCCAGATGCGGCGGGCTTCGTCGCGTTGGCCGACGACCCACAGCACTTCGCCCAAGTGGACAGCGATTTCGGTATCGGGCCGCGCGTTGTAGGCCTGGCGCAGCAGGCGCAGCGCCTCACCGTGGTTGCCCAGGCGGAATTCCACCCAGCCCAGGCTGTCGGTAATGAAGGGGTCGCCCGGCAACAGCGCCAGCGCGCGGCGGATCAGTTCGCGGGCCTCGTCCAGCCGCAGGCCGCGGTCGGCCAGCGAGTAGCCCAAGGCATTGTGGGCATGCGGATGATCGGCCTTGAGCTGGATCACCTGCCGCAACAAGGCCTCCATCTCGGGCAGGCGGTCGAGCTTTTCCTCGACCATGGCGCGCTCGTAAATCAGGTCAACATCGTCGACAAAGCGCAGGCTGCCGGCGGCCAGCAAGGCGGCGGCTTCACGCCACTGCTTAAGCTCACGCAGCAACTGCACCTCGGCCATCAGCTTGGCGCGGGCGCCGTCGGGGCCCTGCTCGGGCACGGCCTGGATCAGCGCCCGGCCCTCGGCCAGCTTGCCCTGGCGCGCCAGCAGTCCGGCGCGACGGGTTTGCACCTCAAGCCAGCGCTTGGGGTTGTCGATACGGGCCAGCCAGCCCTCGGCCGAGACGATGTCACCGCGCTGCTCGGCGGCCTGGGCCAGCATCAGCCAGGCCTGGGTGAGGTCACGCGGGGCGCCTGGCGCCGGCAGTTTCGGGGCGTCGTCGTCGTCGCCGTCGTCGCCGGCGGATGATGCGGTGGCTGCTGCTGCCGCCGCCGCAGCGGCAGCCGCAGCAGCCGAAGTCGCATCGGGCGGTGCGCTGGCGAGCTCGATATAGCGTTGCAGTGCAGTTTCGGCCTCGCGTGGCTGCTTGAGTTCTAGCCGCAGTGCGCCCAGCGTCAGCCAGGGCTCGGGCACCAGCGGCCGCTCCTGCACCAGGCGCTCGAGTTGGCGAGTGGCCTCGGCATAGCGCTGCGACTGGGTCAGGCTGCGCACATAGGCCAGGCGCAGTGCCGGTTCGGGGTCAGGCAAGGCCAGGTAGGCGGTGACCAAGGTCTCAGCCTCGGCGGTGGCCGGCAACATCTCCAGCGCCAGCAGTACCGGGCCGGCAGCGCGGTTGTCGGCGCTGACTGCGGCGCGGGCCAGCCCCAGCGCCTGCTCGGGCATACCGGCGCGCAGGTGGGCGCGGCCCAGCGCGACGCGCGCGGCAACGCGGGTGCCTGGGGCGTCAAGGTAGGGTGCGAGCAGCTTGTTGCTGAGCGCCAGCGCGCGCTGCGCGTCTGACACCCGCTGCAGCAGGCGTGGCAGACCGGCCATCAGGCCGGGGCGCTCCATCACCGGCACGGCGGCCAGCCAGCGCGCTAAGGGCTCGGCGCTGTCTTCAACGCGGTTCAGCGCCAGCAGGATCTGCGTCTGGTAGCGCAGCGGCGCCACGTCATGGGGCTTGGCCGCGCGCCAGGCTACTGCGGCGGCCAGCGCCTGTTCACCGGCGCGCGCCTGCAGCGCAATCTCCACCGCGCGCTGGAACAGCAACTCGTCGCCTTGTCGCCTGGCGGCGTCGAGCATCACCTGGTAGGCATTGCCGGCGCGACCGGCCTTGAGTTCAAGCTCGGCGATCAGCAGTTGGTAGAACAGCAGCGCATCGAGCGAAGAACTTGCAGGCGCCGAAGCAGCCGATGCCGGCGGCGCCGCGGTTGACGCGGTGGCCTGCCCGGCCCAGGTGCATGACAAAGTGATGGCCGCAGCCAGGGCGGCCGTGCCAAAGCGCGCGGGCCGGTTGCCGCAAGAGCGGGCTGCGAAGCGGGTCATCCGGACTCCTGAAAACTGGTGGGATTCTAGGAGCCTGTCGGGCTTGGGGCGTCGATAGCGAGAATCGGCCCCAGCGAGGGCAGGTCTTGCCGGATTTGCAGCCCCATAGCCCAGCTATGGGGCAAAAAGACGGTGAGAAATGGACCGCTGCGGTCGATTCGCAGCCGACGCTCCCCAAGCCCGACAGGCTCCTAGGAGGCTGTCAGGTTTCGGGGCGGGCCCGCCCCAAAGCCCGCCGGCTGGCAGGCTGTCAGGTTTCGGGGCGGGCCCGCCCCAAGCCCGACAGCCTTCAAGGTGGCGACCATAATTCCCCGATGCCCGAACTGCCTGAGGTGGAAGTCACGCGCGCCAGCCTGGCCGACCGCCTGCTGGGCGCCGAGGTGCGCGGCGCCAGGCTGGGCAAACCGCTGCGCTGGCCGCTGGGCGTGGCCACGGCGCAGCTGGTGGGCCGGCGCGCCGGCCTGCTGCAGCGCCGCGGCAAGTACCTCTGGCTGCCGCTGCGTCCGGCAGCGCCCAGCGACGAGGCTGCGCCCGAGGGCGGGCTGCTGTTGCACCTGGGCATGTCGGGCTCTTTGAATCTGGCTGATGCACCCGGGCCAGCCGGCGTGCACGATCACTTTGATCTCGATACCAGCCGCGGCCTGCTGCGGCTGACCGATCCAAGGCGTTTTGGCGCGGTGGTCTGGTCCGACGCGCTGCACAGCGATCCGGCGGCGCGCTTGTTGTCCCGGCTGGGTGCCGAGCCCTTTGACGCCGCGCTGACACCGCTGCGCCTGCACGCCGCGCTTCAAGGGCGCAAGACATCGATCAAGGCCGCTCTGCTGGCCGGTGACATCGTCGTCGGCGCGGGCAACATCTATGTCAGCGAGGCCTTGTTTCGCGCCGGCATCAACCCGCGCCTGCGCTGCGAGCAACTCAGCCGGCCGCGCTGCGAGCGCCTGCTGGCGGCGCTGCGTCTGACGCTGGCGCGGGCCATCGAGTTGGGCGGCAGCACGTTGCGCGATTTCAAGGACGCGCATGGCGTGGCCGGCGCCTTCCAGCAGGAGGCCCTGGTCTATGGCCGCGAAGGCCAGGCTTGCGGCCGCTGCGGCGGCCAGGTGCGCCGCATCGTGCAGGCCCAACGCTCGACCTATTTCTGCGCCAATTGCCAGCGTCGTTGAGCCAGCGTCGTTGAGCCAGCGCCGTTGAGCCAGCGCCGTTGAAGAAGTCACGGCCGCAGCAGCGGCCAGGCTCAAATCACCGGGAAACAGTAATTGACGCCAGGGCTGCTGCGCTAGCATGGCTTTTTAACCACCGCAAGCCGCGATGTCGAGTTCGATGCTGGCCCGCCTTGACTCGCTCGCCAACTGGCGGCGCGCGCTGGAGCGCGCGATCGAGCAGTTGGTGGACCGCCTGGCCGACCAGGCGCTGCTCGATCCACAGTGCCGGGCGATGGCCGCCGCGCTGCGTCAGCGCCTGTCGTCCGACCGGCTGGTTCTGGCCTTTGTGGCCGAGTTTTCGCGTGGCAAGTCCGAGCTGATCAACGCGCTGTTTTTTGCCGATACCGGTCACCGGGTGCTGCCAGCCACGCCCGGTCGCACCACCATGTGCCCGGTCGAGTTGGCCTGGTCGGCCGATCAGCCGGCCTCGCTGGCGCTGCTGCCTATCGCTAGCCGCAGCGGCGGCCAGACCTTGCAGGCGCTGCGCGAGCAGCCCGAGCAATGGCAGCGCCTGCCACTGCCGGTGGGCGATGGCGAGGCCATGGCGCAGGTGCTGCAGCAGGTGGTGCAAGTACGCCAAGTCACGGTGCAAGAGGCCCGCGCGCTGGGCCTGTGGCACGACGAGCAGCCGCAAGACAACCCGCCGCTGGATGAAGACGGCCTGGTCGAGGTGCCAGCCTGGCGCCATGCGCTGGTCAACTACCCGCATCCCTTGCTCAAGCGCGGCCTGGTGGTGCTGGATACGCCGGGGCTCAACGCCATCGGCGCCGAGCCCGAGTTGACGCTGTCGCTGCTGCCCAGCGCCCACGCTGCGGTGTTTTTGCTGGCGGCGGACAGCGGCGTCACCCGATCTGATCTGGCGGTCTGGCGTGACCATCTGGGTGATCGCGGTTGCGAGCGCTTTGTGGTGCTGAACAAAATCGACGCGCTGGCCGATCCGCTGCTCGATGCCGCGCAGATCGAGACCCAGGTGCAACACCAATGCGAAGAGGCCTCGCGCCTGCTGGCCATCGGCCGTGACCGGGTGTTTGCGCTGTCGGCACGGCAGGCCCTGACGGCGCGGGTGCAGCATGATGACGCCGCGCTGGCCGCCAGCCGCTTGCCGGCGCTGGAGCAGGCCTTGCTGAACGAGCTGCTGCCGCAGCGCGGCCGAGTCATCGGCCACATGGTTGACGAAGGCGTGCTGGCCTTGCACCAGTCGGCTTGGCGACGGCTGGCCGATGGCCAGCGAGAGCAGGCTGAGCAGTTGGCCGAGCTGCAGGGTTTGCGCGGCAAGAGCGTGGCCCGGCAGCGCCTGCTGAGCAGCCGGGTCGAAGCCGAGGCGGCCGAATTTGAGCGTTGCGCGCCCAGGCTGGCAGCGCTGCGTGCGGTGCTGTCGCGTCAGCAACAAGCCTTGCTGGAAGAGTTGTCGGCTGAGCGGCTGCGCGACATCGTGCGCCAGCTGCGCGACGGCGGCCGCGCCAGTCTGTTGAAGTTGGGCGCGTCACGCAGCTTCACGCGGCTGGGTCGGCAACTGGCCGAGCGCATGGCGGTCTGCGAGCGCGACCTGTTTGAGCTTGAGCAATTGATGGCCGCCAGCATCGCGCCTTTGAACGCCGATTGCGGCCTGGCGCTGCAGGCGCTGCCGCACCCGCCGCTGGACCGCTTCAAGCGCGAGCTTGATCGGGTGCAGCAAGGCTATAGCCGCTATACCGGCATCAGCCAGCTCTGGCGGCTGGCGCAGCCTGATTTTCTGGACCGCTTGTGCCGGCTGCTGCACGCCCGCTTGCGCGAGATCTTCGAGGGCGTCAGCCACGAGATCGAGTTGTGGGGCCTGGCCATGAGCCAGCAGATCGACGAGCAGTTGCGCGAGCGGCGACTGGCGCTGGCGCAGCGGCGCGAGGCCCATGCGCGTGTGCGCTCGGCCGAGCACGGGCTGGAAGCCAGCATCCAGGCGATCGAGGCGCAGCAGTTGCAGACGCAGCGCCTGCGCGCCAGCCTGGCCGTTGAGATCGACAGCCTGCGCACGCTGGCCGCCACACCGCCGCAGCCGGCCGCCGCGCGGCGCGCCAAGGCTGCGCCGCGCGCAAGGCTTGCCGGCGACGCCTTGCAGCGCGGCGCTGCATGAGCCAGGCGCCGGCGCGGCCGCCGGGCCTGGCCACCGCGTTGATCGCCTGGCAGCGTCGCCATGGCCGCCATGATCTGCCCTGGGTCGGCAGCCGCGATCCCTACCGTGTCTGGTTGTCAGAGATCATGCTTCAGCAGACCCAGGTCAGCACGGTGCTGGCCTACTACGCGCGCTTCCTGCAGCGCTTTGGCGATGTGGCGTCGCTGGCCGCCGCGCAGCAAGGCGAGGTGCTGGCGCTGTGGAGCGGCCTGGGCTATTACAGCCGGGCCCGCAACCTGCACCGCTGTGCCCAGCAGGTGGTGGCCGAGCATGGCGGCCGGTTTCCGCGCAGCAGCGCGCAGCTGGCCGAACTGCCTGGTATCGGCCGCTCGACGGCGTCGGCCATTGCGGCCTTCTGTTTTGGTGAACGCTGCGCCATCCTGGACGGCAACGTCAGGCGCGTGCTGAGCCGGGCGCTGGGCTTTGACGCCGATCTGGCCCAGGCGCGCAACGAGCGTGCGCTCTGGTCGCAGGCCGAAGCGCTGCTGCCCGAGCAGGGCGTCGAGGCCTATACCCAGGGCCTGATGGACCTGGGCGCCACGCTGTGCAGCCGGCGCCAGCCCGGCTGCGAGGCTTGCCCGCTGGCGGCGATGTGCGTGGCCAGGGCTCAAGGCCGGCCCGAGGCCTATCCGGTGAAGACGCGCAAGCTCAAACGTGGCAAGCGCGCCCATGCGCTGCTGTGGCTGGACTGGCGTGACCAGGTCTGGCTGGTGCAGCGGCCGCAGACCGGCGTCTGGGCCGGGCTCTGGAGCCTGCCCGAAAGCGAATCCGAACTGGCGCTGTGGGCGCGCGCCAGCGACTGGCCCGGCGAGGGCCGGCCGTTGCCGCTGGTCAAGCATGTGCTGACGCACTTCGACTGGGCGCTGCAACCCTGCCACTGGCCGCTGCCGCACCGCCTGGGCGCCGCTGCGCGCCAGCGCATCGAGGCCAGCCTGCCGGTCGGGCGCTGGGTGCCGCGTACCGAGGCGCTGCTGCTGGGGCTGCCGGCGCCGATCCGCCGCTTGCTCGAGGCCGGACCTCCGGCCTGACCGTGGCGCGCCGCGCGCGGCGCGCCACGCAACTACGCGACAACTGCGCAACTACACCAGGCCCTTGGCCTGCAGATAGTCCTGCACCAGCTTGAGCCGCAGCAGCGGCTCATCCAGTGCCATCAGGCGCTGCTTGGCGGCGCCCGAGATCGGCAGGATCTCGCACCAGCGGTTGGCTACCCAGCCGGCGTCATTGAGCTGGAAGGGCGGCAGGAAAGGATGCTGGTCTTGCGCCTTCAGCGATTCGATGGCCTGTCTCAAGGCCTGGGCCGCGCCGGCCAATTCGGCCGGTACGGCCGCAGCGGCTTCTGCCTCGGCGATTGCCGCCTCTGCCAGCCAGAGACCGTCGCCGCGCTGGTGCCGTGCGCCCAGGTGCACACGCTGGCCGCCGACGCAGCGCGCACGCAGGATGCCGGGCTGCTCGGCGTCTACGTCCTGCAGATGGGCGAGCACGCCGATGTCGTCGAGCAGCGTCTTCTGGCTACCGCTGCCGCTGCCGCGCAGTTCGCCGCCCTGGCGGATGCGCACCACCGCAAACGGCGTCTGGCTGCGCAGGCAATCGCTGATCAAATCAAGGTAGCGCGCCTCGAACACCTTGAGCTGCAGCAGGCCGCCGGGAAACAGCACGGTTTGCAGCGGAAACAGCGGCAGCGCGATCCACGGCCCCTGGTTGGGGTCGCTGGCGTCGGGCAATCGGTCAGTGCTCATTCGAGCCCATCCAGCTCACGGTGGCGCAGCACAGTGCCACCGTGGTCGGCAAAGCGGTGGCCGAGCTGCTCGACCATGTAGACCGAGCGGTGCTGGCCGCCGGTGCAGCCAATGGCCACCGTGACATAACCGCGCTGATCGGTGGCCAGCGCCGGCAGCCAGCGGCGCATGAAGGTCTCGATCTGCTGCAGCATCTCGCCGGCCTCGGGCTGGTCGGCCATAAAGGCCGCCACCGGCGCGTCGCGTCCCGACAGCGGCCGCAGCTCGCGGTGGTAATACGGATTGGGCAGCACCCGCACGTCGAACACATAGTCGGCGTCCAGCGGCACGCCGTACTTGAAGGCAAAGCTCTCGAACACCAGGGTCAGCTGGTTGTTGGACGCGGCCACCAGATCGCGTACATGGCGGCGCAGGCCGGCCGGGCGCAGGCCGCTGGTGTCGATGATGGTTGAGATCTCGCGCAGCTCGGCCAGCATCAGCCGTTCGAGCTCGATGGCCTCGATCAGCGCATGCTGGCCGCTGCCGCCGCCCTCGGTCTGGTTCAGCGGGTGCGGCCGGCGGGTCTCGGAGAAGCGGCGCACCAGGGTGTTGGTGTTGGCGTCGAGGAACAACGGCCGGATCGTCACGCCTTCAGCGCGCAACTCGTCGATCAGCGGCACCAGCGCAGGCAGCGAGCGTGCGGCGCGCACATCGACGGCGATCGCCACGCGCTGGGTATAGCGCGGATGGCTCAGGCCCATGTACTCGCGCAGCAATTCGGGCGGCAGGTTGTCGACGCAAAAGTAGCCGGCGTCCTCCAGCGCATGCAGCGCCACCGACTTGCCCGAGCCCGAGATGCCGGTGATTAATACCAGCTCGCGCAGCACTGCTGCAGCCGGCTGCAAAGCGGCGACGGTCGGGGCAACGGGGTCAGGCGGCTGGCTCATGCTTTGCTGCGTCGGCGCGGCGGCGGCGGCTTGGCCGGGCCGTCGTCGAAGGGGGCTGAAGTTTGCTGCAGCATGGCCTGGGCATGGGCCAGGCTGGTGCCGGCCAGGCGCTCGCCGCCGAGCATGCGCGCCACCTCGGCGACGCGTGCCTCACCCTGCACGGGCGCCACGCTGCTGGCGGTGCTGCCTTCATCGGCGGTGATTTTTTGCACCAGGTAATGCCAGTCGGCGCAGGCGGCCACCTGGGCCAGGTGGGTGACCGCCAGCACCTGGCGGTTGCGGCCCAACTGCTTCATCAGCGCGCCGACGGTATCGCCCACGGCGCCGCCGATGCCGGCGTCGACCTCGTCGAAGATCAGCGTGCCGGCGCCGGCCTCGGGGCTGGCCTGCGCCGTGCTGACGGTGATCGCCAGCGCCAGCCGCGACAGCTCGCCGCCCGACGCCACCTTGGCCAGCGGCCGCGGCGTGCTGCCGGCATGGCCGGCAACCAGGAATTCGACCGCCTCCAGCCCTTGCGATTGCGGCGCTGCCAGCGCCGTCAGCGCCACCTCAAAGCGGCCGCCGGCCATGCCCAGGGTCTGCATCGCCAGCGTCACGGCCGCGCCCAGCGGGCCTGCAGCGGCGCTGCGTGCGGCGCTGATGCGGCGCGCCTCGCGCCGGTACTGCTGCTCGGTTTCGGCCACGCGCGCTTCGAGCGTGGCGGTGTCAAAGGCCGCGTCCAGCGCCGCCAGCTCGAGCCGCCACTGTGCCAGCAGCGCCGGCAACTCGGCGGGCGGGCGGCGGTAGCGGCGGGCCAGGCCAACCCAGGCTGACAGGCGCTCGTCAAGCTCGGCCAGGCGTCGCGGATCGAGATCGGCATGGCCCAGGTAGGCATTGAGGCCGTGGCTTGCGTCCTGCAACTGCGCCAGAGCGCCCTGCAGCGACTCGATGATGGGCGCGATGCGGTGGTCGTGCCCGGCTACCTCGCCCAGCGCGGCCAGGGCGCGGCCGGTCAAGCCCTCGGCATGGCCTTGTTCGGCCTCGCTCAGTTGCTGCAATGCGGCGCGCGTGGCATCAATCAGCGCCTGGCCGTTGGCTAGCCGCTGGTGCTCGGCATTGAGCTCGGCCCATTCGTCAGCGCCCGGCGCCAGCCGGTCGACTTCAGCGATCTGCCAGGCCAGGCGCTCTCGCTCGCGCAGCAAATCGTCGCCACGCTCGCGGGCGCCGGACAGCGCTTCGGCGGCCGCTCTGCGCTCGGCAAAGCGCTGCACCAGTTCGGTGGTGTCGAGGCCGGCCTGGCGGTCGAGCAGGGCGCGTGTGGCAGCGGGGCGCGTCAGGCTTTGCCAGGCATGCTGGCCATGGATATCAAGCAGGTGATCGGCGGCCTCGCGCAACTGGGTCACGGTGGCCGGGCTGCCGTTGATCCAGGCCCGGCTCTTGCCCTGGGCATCGACCACGCGGCGCAGCAGCAGCGCGTCGGGCTCGTCGCCGGCAAAGCCGGCCTCGTCCAGCCAGCCTGCCAGCGAGGCGGGGGAATCGAATTCGGCGCTGATCTCGGCCCGCGCCGAACCCTCGCGCACCACGCCGGCATCGCCGCGGCTGCCCAGCGCCAGCTGCAGCGCGTCGACCAGGATCGACTTGCCCGCGCCGGTCTCGCCGGTCAGCACCGAGAACCCGGCGTGGAATTCCAGCTCAAGCGTCGGCACGATGACAAAGTCGCGCAAGGCGAGGCGGCGCAGCATGTCAGGCCTCCCACCCCAGGCTTGGGCCGCAGCGCGGCGCCAGCGCAGCGCGGGGTCTTCCAAGCGGACGCCTCGGATCCGGCTTTGCCGGGCCGATGGGGTCGCTTCGGGGGGGGGTCACGGTCCTCCCTCGTACCAGCGCAACTTGCGCCGCAAAGTGCCGAAATAGCTCCAGCCGCGTGGATGCAGAAACCGCACCTTGTGTTCCGAGCGCTTGATCCGCACCTGGTCGCCATGCAGCAGGCTGGCGAGGCCCTGCATGTCGAAGTTGGCCGAGGCGTCGCGGCCCGAGACCACGGTGATGCGCATCGGCCCGGTGTCGGGCAGCACGATGGGCCGGTTGGACAAGGTGTGCGAGGCGATCGGCACCAGCACCCAGCCGGCGATGCTGGGGTGCAGGATGGGCCCGCCCGCCGACAAGGCATAGGCGGTTGAGCCGGTGGGTGAGGCCACGATCAGGCCGTCTGCGCGCAAGTTGGCGACAAATTCGTCACCGATGTCGACCCGCAGCTCCACCATGCTGGCGGTGGCGCCGCGGCTGACCACCACGTCATTGAGCGACAGGCATTCGAAGATGCAATCGCCGTCGCGCCAGACCTCGCCTTCGAGCATGGCGCGCAGGTCTTCCTCGTAGTCGCCGGCGATCATAGGTGCCAGCGCCTCGCGGTACTGGCCCAGCGGCACGTCGGTGATGAAGCCCAGCCGGCCCTGGTTGATGCCCACCAGCGGCACGTTGTAGCGCGCCAGTTCACGCGCGATGCCCAGCATGGTGCCGTCGCCGCCCACCACCACCGCCAGATCGCACTGCGCGCCGATCTGCGCGGTGCTCAGCGCCTCGAAGCCACTGACGCCGGTGCTTTGCGCGCTATGCCATTCAAAGGAGACCTCCAGGCCCTGGCTGACCAGGAAATGGGCGATGTCTTCGAGCAGCGGACGGATGCCGTTGGCCTGGTATTTGCCGACCAGCGCTGCATGTTGGAATCGACGGGGCATGCGCAGAATTACACCACAGGGGCTGCACCTCAACCGGCGGCTTGCAGCCTGTCCTTACAATGAAAAATCACCGATGAAAAGCGTATGGACGAGCGAGCCCGCAGCCTGCTGAAGACCTTGGTCGAGCGCTACATCGCTGACGGTCAGCCGGTGGGCTCGCGCACGCTGTCGCGGGCCTCGGGGCTGGAGCTGTCACCGGCGACCATCCGCAACGTGATGGCCGACCTGGAGGATTTGGGCCTGATCGCCAGCCCGCACACCAGCGCCGGGCGCGTGCCCACTGCACGCGGTTACCGCTTGTTTGTCGACACCATGCTGACGGCGCGCCAGCCGCTGGATATCCACCACACACCGCCCGAGATGGCCGGCGTGCGCGAGCAACTGCACCCTGACCAGCCACAGCGCGTGATCGCCCAGGCGGCACACCTGCTGTCCAACCTGTCGCACTTTGTCGGCGTGGTCACGGCGCCCAAGCGCGCAAGTGTGTTTCACCACATCGAGTTCTTGCGGTTGGGCGAAAAGCGTGTGCTGGTGATCCTGGTATCACCCGAGGGCGATGTGCAGAACCGCGTCATCTTCACCGCCCGCGACCATGCGCAGAGCGAGCTGGTCGAGGCCAGCAACTACCTCAACACGCACTATGCCGGGCTGGCCATCGACGAGGTGCGCAACAAGCTCAAGCGCGAGGTGGACACGCTGCGCGGCGAGATTGCGGCGCTGATGCAAGCGGCGGTGCAGGCCGGCAGCGACGTGCTGGCCAATGACAGCGAGCAGTTGGTGGTCTCGGGCGAGCGCAACCTGCTGGGCCTGCAAGACTTTGGCAGTGACCTGCGCTCGCTGCGCAAGCTGTTCGACATGTTTGAGCAGAAGACCGAGCTGATGCGTTTGCTGGAAAACTCCAGCCTGGCCGAGGGCGTGCGCATCTACATCGGCGGCGAGTCGGGTGTGGTGCCCTACGAAGAGCTGTCGATCGTCTCCGCGCCCTATGAGGTAGACGGCCGCATCGTCGGCACGCTGGGCGTGATCGGCCCGACCCGCATGGCCTATGACCGCATGATCCAGCTGGTGGACATCACCGCGCGGCTGGTGGGCAACGCGCTGTCGGCGCCCAAGTAGCGGCATCGCGTTGGCATTTGCGCTGGCGCGGGCTCCGGCACTAGCCTGTGGCCTGTACTTATATACATACAAATATAAATCTCTATGATGTTGGGTCGCCATGGCCCGCTATCGGAGCGGGTTGATTTGCAACAACTCACAGGAGACATGCCATGAATTCCACGCCCCGTCGTCGCAAGATTGTCGCCGCCCTGGCCATCAGCAGCGGCGCCCTGCTGGCCCCGGTGGCCGCGCAGGCCGACCAGTTCATCAACATCCTCACCGGCGGCACCAGCGGTGTGTACTACCCGCTGGGCGTGGCGTTGGGCAAGATCTACGCCGACAAGATCCCCGGCGTGCGCACGCAAGTGCAGTCGACCAAGGCCTCGGTGGAGAACCTCAACTTGCTGCAAACCGGCCGCGGCGAGATCGCGCTGGCACTGGGCGACTCGGTCAAATCGGCCTGGGAAGGCGAAGAGGAAGTCGGCTTCCCGAAGAAGCTCGACAAGCTGCGCGGCGTGGCTGCGGTCTATCCCAACGTGATCCAGATCGTGGCCTCGCAAGGCAGCGGCGTGAAGAATTTTGCCGATCTCAAGGGCAAGAGCCTGTCGGTGGGTGCGCCCAAGTCGGGCACCGAAGTCAACGCGCGGCGCATCTTCGAAGCCATGGGCATGAGCTACAAGGATCTGGCCAAGACCGAATACCTGCCATTTGGCGAGTCGGTTGAGTTGATCAAGAACCGCCAGCTCGACGCCACGCTGCAATCGGCTGGCCTCGGCGTGGCCTCGATCCGTGACCTGGCCAGCTCGCTGCCGATCACCGTGGTGTCGGTGCCCGCCAGCGTGGCGACCAAGCTCGGCCCGCCGTTTGTCGCCACCACCATCCCGGCCAATACTTATACCGGGCAGACCGCCGACGTGCCCACGCTGGCGGTGGTGAACTTCCTGGTCACCCATGCCGGTGTTTCAGAGGCCACGGTCTACCAGATGACCAAGCAGCTGTTCGAGAACCTCGACCAGATGGTGGCGGCGCACAAGGCGGCCACGGCGATCCAGCTGAAGACGGCGATCGACGGCATGCCGGTGCCGCTGCACCCCGGTGCGATCCGTTATTACAAGGAAAAGGGCCTGATCAAGTAAGCGTGAAAGCCCGCCATGAGCGCCGCCACTGCCACGCAAGACACGCCCGCTGGCGACAGCGACAAGCTGATCCAGCAGCATGAGCCGCTGGCCGGTGGCTTCCCCAGCGGGCTGCAAGGCCGGGCGCTGTACTGGCTGGCGCTGATCTTCTCCAGTTTTCAGATTGCCACCGCCGCCCACATCATTGATCTGCCCAGCCAGATCGTGCGGGCGGTGCATGTGGGCTTTCTGCTGGCGCTGGTGTTCCCGCTGCTGTCGGTGGCGCGCAGCGACGGCCCGTTCAAGCGCACGCTGAGCTGGGCCGCGATGGGCCTGGCGGTGTTGGTGGCGGCCTACCAATGGCTGGAGTACAACGCGTTGATCCTGCGCGCTGGTGATCCGAACCAGGCCGACATGGTGATCGGCGTCAGCGTGCTGGCCTTGTTGTTCATCGCCACCTGGCGCGCGATGGGGCCGGCGCTGCCAATCATCTCGGGCACCTTCCTGGCCTATTGCTTTTTCGGCCAGTACCTGCCCGCGCCGCTGGACCACCGCGGCTACGATTTTGTGCAGGTGGTCGACCATATGGCCTTCGGCACCGAAGGCATTTACGGCATCCCGACTTACGTCTCGTCGAGCTACATCTTCCTCTTCATCCTGTTTGGCGCCTTCCTTGAGAAGGCCGGCATGATCAGCCTGTTCACCGACATCGCGCTGGGCCTGTTTGGCCACAAACGCGGCGGCCCGGCCAAGGTGGCGGTGGTGGCCTCGGGGCTGATGGGCACGATCTCGGGCTCGGGTGTGGCCAACGTGGTCACCACCGGCCAGTTCACCATCCCGCTGATGATCCGCTTCGGTTACCGCCGGGCCTTTGCCGGCGGTGTGGAAGCCACGGCATCGATGGGCGGCCAGATCATGCCGCCAGTGATGGGTGCGGTGGCCTTCATCATGGCCGAGACGCTGGATGTGCCCTATGCCACCGTCGTCAAGGCGGCGGTGGTGCCGGCGATCCTGTACTTTCTGTCGGCCTTCTGGATGGTGCACCTGGAGGCCGGCCGCGCCAATCTGGTGGGTTTGCCAGTAGACGAGTTGCCGTCGCCGATGCGCGCGCTGCGCGAGAAGTGGTACCTGATCCTGCCGCTGGCGGTGCTGGTGGCGCTGCTGTTCTCGGGCTATACGCCGCTGTTTGCCGGCACCGTGGGCCTGGCGCTCACAGTGATGCTGATCCTCGGCGGCTCGATCGCGCTGGGCTTGCCGTCCAACACCTTGCGCATCATCTTCTGGATCGGGCTGGGCTTTGTCGCCGCGTCGTTCCAGCAGTTCGGCATGGTGGCGTTGACCAGCGCGATCATGGTGCTGATCGCCGTCTGCGCGTTTCGGCAAGGTGGCCGCAAGACGCTGGCGCTGTGCCGCGACAGCCTGGCCGACGGCGCCAAGACCGCACTGCCGGTGGGCATCGCCTGCGCCATCGTCGGCATCGTCATCGGCACCATGACGCTGACCGGCGCGGCCAATACCTTCGGCCAGTTTGTGGTTGCGGTGGGCAAGGAGAGCCTGTTTTTGTCGCTGCTGCTGACCATGGTCACCTGCCTGATCCTGGGCATGGGCATCCCCACCATCCCCAACTACATCATCACCTCGTCGATCGCCGGGCCAGCGCTGCTGGCGCTGGGCGTGCCGCTGCTGGTCAGCCACATGTTTGTCTTTTACTTCGGCATCCTGGCCGACCTGACGCCGCCGGTGGCGCTGGCCTGCTTTGCTGCGGCGCCGATCGCCAAAGAGCGCGGTCTGGCGATCTCGATCCAGGCCATCAAGGTGGCGGCGGCCGGTTTCGTGATCCCGTTCATGGCGGTGTATTCACCGGCGCTGATGCTGCAACCGGGCGGCCCGCTGGCGGCTGAGTGGGGGCTGCCGCTGGCTGCGGTCTACATCATCGTCAAGGCGCTGCTGGCCATCGGTCTGTGGGGCGCGGCGGTGATCGGTTTTCTGCGCGGCCCGATGAACTGGCCGGAGCGCATCCTGGCGGCAGCCGCCGCGATCACGCTGATCGCCGCGCTGCCGCTGACTGACGAGATCGGCTTTGTGCTGGCGGCCGCTGCCATCGCACTGCACTGGCGGGCCGGCGGCCGCCGGCTGGCGGCTGGCGCCGCCGAGTCGTGAGCCTGTGCCTGGCCAGCGCCGTACTGGCGCTGAGCCTGGGCCTGGATGTCGGCCAGCAGTTCAGCCTGCGCTGGACCCATTCGGTTGAGCAGACCGAATGGGTCGAGCAATGGCGCGTGCAAGGGCCGGACCTGATGCTCGAGCAAGCGCGAGTGCGCGGCAGCGGTGCCGGCATGGAGCCACCGGAGGGCGCGGTGCTGCAGGACGGTTGGTATGTCTACCCGAGCCGGCTGCGCGTGTCGGTGCTGCACCTGGCGGTATCGGGCGCCACCGGCAGCGGCTGGCAG
>JBBQJN010000051.1:0-16781 GCA_038325945.1 Burkholderiales bacterium
CTAGGAGCCTGTCGGGCTTGGGGAGCGTCGGCTGCGAATCGACCGCAGCGGTCCATTTCTCACCGTCTTTTTGCCCCATAGCTGGGCTATGGGGCTGCAAATCCGGCAAGAACTGTCCTCGCTGGGGCCGATTCTCGCTATCGACGCCCCTAGCCCGACAGGCTCCTAGGCGCTCAGCGTCGGAAGACGCCCGAGGCTCCGTCCCGGTTGATCTGCTCCGCATCATGATCAAGCAGCCGCATCATCAAACCGGCCAGCGTGATGATCGCCCAAAAGACAAAAAAGGCCAGGGTGTAGACCGCTGTTGGCGACCAGTGCAGCGCCTCGCCGCCCAGCCAGTGCAGGTTGGCCGGGTCGACCAGCGCGAACACCGCCATCTCCAGCACGCCGGCCATCAGGAAGGCCGGCCACAGGATGACCATCCAGCGCCGCTTGAAGCCTTCGGTCGCCATGCCCGGTGCGCCCTGGATCAACGCGGCGCCGCAGTGGCGGCGTGGTTGCGCGCAGCCACCGCCGGCGTATCAGCGCCCGGCCGCACCGGCGCCTCGCTGGCCGAGGGCGGGCGAACCAGCACCTCGTCGGCGCCACGATAGGCGATGACTGCGGTGCTGATGCCGGCCACCACCACCACCGCCGGACCGCTCAGCACCAGCCAGACCATGCCCACCCGCCACCAGGGTGTTTCGGTCGATCGGGCCGCCTGCAGCGGATTCAAGCGGGGTGATAAAACAGCGGGCTTGCTCATGGGGGTGTCCTTTCAGGCGTTCAACGCGGCACGACAAAGGTGGATTTTTCGCTCTCGGCGGCGCTCGTCGTGGCCTGGCCGTTGGCGTCGTTGCCAACCAGCCCGATCAAAAAATGGATGGCATGCGCGCCCGCGCCGGCTTGTATGGCCGCCTCGGGCGGGATGCGCACGGCCACCGTCACCCAACGCGCTTCGGCGGCTGCGAGCTTGAGCTCAGGCGGTGCCGCCAGACTGATGCCGGGCAGGCCTTGCACTCCGAGTTGAAACTGCTGCGCGTGCTCAGTGGCATTCATGATCTGCAGCCGATAGATGTTCTCGATCTGGCCGTCGTCGACCAGTCGGGCCAGCGAGGCGCGGTCGCGCACCACGTCCACCTTGAACGGATGGCGCATCGCCAGCGCGATGAAAAATCCGAGCACGATGACGCCCAGGATCGCGGTGTAGATCAGCACCCGTGGCCGGAAGATGCGCGCCAGCCGCTGGCGCGGCGTCAGGTGCAGCGCCAGCCCGTTCTGTGTGTCGTAGCGGATCAACCCCTTGGGGTAGCTCATCTTGTCCATCACGCCGTCGCAGACGTCGATGCAGGCGGCGCAGCCGATGCATTCGTACTGCAGCCCCTTGCGGATGTCGATGCCAGTGGGGCAGACCTGCACACAGAGGCCGCAATCGATGCACGAGCCGATGCCGAGCTTGGCCGGATCAGCCTTGCGCGAGCGCGAGCCACGTGGCTCGCCGCGCTCGGCGTCGTAGCTGATGATCAGCGTGTCCTTGTCGAACATCGCGCTCTGGAAGCGCGCATAAGGGCACATGTACTTGCACACCTGCTCGCGCAGGAAGCCGGCGTTGCCATAGGTGGCGAGGCCGTAGAACAGCACCCAAAACCACTCCCAGGGGCCAAAGCCCAGCGACACGGCCGATGCCGCCAGTTCTTTGATCGGCGTGAAGTAGCCCACAAAGCTGAGGCCGGTCCACAGGCTCAGCGTGATCCAGGCCGCCTGTTTGCCACCCTTGCGCCAGAGTTTGTTGATCGACCAGGGCGCGCCATCAAGCCGCATGCGGGCAATGCGGTCACCCTCGAAGCGGCGCTCGATCCACATGAAGATCTCGGTGTAGACCGTCTGCGGACAGGCAAAGCCGCACCACAGACGCCCGGCCACCGCGGTGAACAGGAACAGCGTGTAGGCCGCGATGATCAGGATACCGGTCAGGAAGATGAAGTCCTGCGGATAGAGCACCAGTGGGCCGATGTAGAAACGGCGCGCTGCCAAATCAAACAGCACGGCCTGGCGGCCGTTCCACTCGAGCCAGGGCAGGCCATAGAACAGGATCTGGGTGAACCACACCAGCGACCAGCGCCACTTGGCAAAGATGCCGCTGACCGCGCGGGCATAGATCTTCTGCTGCTTCTGGAACAGCGAGACCATGACCACCGCAGCGTCATCATCGCCGCCGCCGCCGCCGCCGCCGCCCGCCGCAGCAACTGCGCCAGCCCGTGCAGCCGCTGAATCAACCATGGGCAGCCACCTGCACCGGCTTACCTGGCCGCCACCGCAGTGCGCTGCGACAGGCTCCAGACATAAGCCGACAACACATGCATCTGCTCGACGCTAAGGCGGTGGGCAAAGGGTGGCATCATGTTCTGCTTGCCGTTGTTGACGATGTCGACCACCGCGTCCACGCCCCAGCCATGGAGCCAGACCTTGTCGCTGAGGTTGGGCGCGCCCAGCGCCTGGTTGCCCTTGCCGTCGGCGCCATGGCAGGCGCTGCAAGCGGCGAACTTGGGCTTGCCCAATTGCGCCGCCAGGTTGTTGTGCGGGCTGCCCGACAAGCTGAGTACGTAGTGGGCGACGTTTTTCACATCCTCGCCACTGCCGACCGCGGCGGCCATCGGTGGCATCACCCCGGTGCGGCCGTCGTGGATGGTCTTGGCGATGTACTCAGCACCGCTGCCGCCCAGCCAGTCGCCATCGGTCAGGTTGGGGAAACCCTTGCTACCGCGGGCGTCTGAGCCATGGCACTGAGCGCAGTTGTTGGCAAACAAGCGCTCGCCAATGCCCATCGCCGCGCTGTCCTTGGCCAACTCGTCGGCGCCCATCGCCGTGTACCTGGCGTACACCGGCGCCATCGCGGCATGGGCCTTTTGTTGCTCGGTCTCCCACTGCCCTGTGCTGCTCCACTTCAGTGTGCCGGCAAAAGTGCCCAGGCCGGGGTACAGCACCAGGTAGATCGCTGCAAACACCACGGTCATGACAAATAGCCACATCCACCAGCGTGGCAGCGGGTTGTTGAGTTCAACCAGGTCTTCGTCCCAGACATGGCCCGTGGTGTTGTCCTTGGCCATCGGCGTGCGCTTGCTGGCCACCATCAGGATGAAGACGCAGAACGCCAAGCCGAGGATGGTGATGCCGGCAACATACAGCGCCCAGCCGCTGTGCACGAAATCGCTCATGGTTTTTCTCCTTGGGTTGGGCCCGCAGGCGCTTCGTCGACCAGCGGCAACTGCGCTGCGGCGTCAAAGCCGGCGCGGTGCTTGCTGCGCCAGGCCCAGACCACGATGCACAGAAAGGCCAGGAACATGAACAACGTGCTCAGGCTGCGAAGCTCATTGATGTCCATGACAGTCTCCGATCAGCGTTGTAAGCTGCGTTGTGGGCTGCGTTGGGGGATTGGTCGCGAGCTTCATTTGCGCGCCGTTCCCATCACCTGCAGGTAGGCAATGAGCGCGTCCATCTCGGTGCGGTCCTTGACCTCAGCGCCGGCCTTGGCGACCTCTTCGTCGCTATAGGGCACGCCTACCCTTCGCAGCGCCTTGAGCTTGGGCGCCATATCGGCCGGATCAAGCTTGGCACTCACCAGCCAGGGATAGGCCGGCATGTTGCTTTCGGGCACCAGGTCGCGCGGATTGATCAGGTGCAGGCGGTGCCATTCGTCGCTGTACTTGCCGCCGACGCGGTGCAGGTCAGGCCCGGTGCGCTTGCTGCCCCACTGGAACGGGTGGTCGTAGACAAACTCGCCGGCGGTGGAAAACGGGCCGTAGCGCAGCGTCTCCGAGCGAAACGGCCGGATCATCTGCGAGTGGCAGTTGTAGCAGCCTTCGCGGATGTAGATATCGCGCCCGGCCAGTTGCAGTGCGGTGTAAGGCTTCAGACCTTCGACCGGCTGCGTCGTACTGCGCTGGAAAAACAGCGGCACGATCTCGACCAGGCCGCCAAACAACACGGCCAGCAAGATCAGCACGATCATCAGGAAGTTGCTGGTCTCGATCTTCTGGTGGCCGCTTACGGCTTGCTTTGCCATTTTTTTCTCCTTGTGCACTCAGGCGTGGGCCGCCACCAGCGGGATGCGCGCCGCGACCGCCTTGCCGCCCATCACCGTCATGTACGTGTTCCAACCCATGATCAGCATGCCGCTGAAGTAGAGCAGACCGCCACCGAGGCGGATGACGTAGAACGGGTAGGTGGCCTTGACGCTTTCGACGAAGCTGTAGACCAGCGTGCCGTCGGGGTTGACGGCGCGCCACATCAGGCCCTGCATCACGCCGGCGATCCACATCGCAGCGATGTACAGCACGATGCCGATGGTGGCGATCCAGAAGTGCAGCTCGATGGCACGGGTGGAGTACATCTTGTCGCGGCCGAACAACTTGGGAATCAGGTGGTAGAGCGCGCCCATCGAGATCAGACCCACCCAGCCGAGCGCACCCGAATGCACATGGCCGATCGTCCAGTCGGTATAGTGCGACAGCGCGTTGACGGTCTTGATCGACATCATCGGGCCCTCGAAGGTGCTCATGCCGTAGAACGACAGCGAGACGATGAGGAACTTCAGGATCGGGTCGTCACGCAGTTTGTGCCAGGCACCCGACAGCGTCATGATGCCGTTGATCATGCCGCCCCAACTGGGCGCCAGCAGCACCAGCGAGAAGATCATGCCCACGCTCTGCGCCCAATCGGGCAGCGCGGTGTAGTGCAGGTGGTGCGGGCCGGCCCACATGTAGGTGAAGATCAGCGCCCAGAAGTGCACGATCGACAGCCGGTAGCTGTAAACCGGCCGGCCGGCTTGCTTGGGGATGTAGTAGTACATGATCCCCAGGAAGCCGGCGGTCAGGAAAAAGCCCACCGCGTTGTGGCCGTACCACCACTGCACCATGGCATCTTGCACGCCAGCAAAGGCCGAGTAGCTCTTGGTCAGGCTGACCGGGATAGCCGCCGAATTGACAACATGCAGCAGCGCCACGGCGAGGATGAAGGCACCGAAGAACCAATTGGCGACATAGATGTGCGGAATCTTGCGCTTGCCGATGGTGCCGAAGAAGACGACGGCGTAGGACACCCAGACCACCGTGATCAACAGGTCGATCGGCCACTCGAGTTCAGCGTATTCCTTGCCCTGCGTCATGCCCAGCGGCAGCGTCACCACCGCGGCCAGGATCACCAGGTTCCAGCCAATGAAGGTGAACATCGCCAGTTTGGGCAAGAACAGCCGCGTCTGGCAGGTGCGCTGCACCACGTGGTAGCTGGTGGCGAACAGCACACTGCCACCAAACGCAAAGATCACCGCGTTGGTATGCAGCGGGCGCAAGCGTCCATAGCTCAGCCAGGGGATGCCGAAATTGAGCTCGGGCCAAGTCAGTTGGGCCGCGATGATCACGCCCACCAGCATGCCCACGATGCCGTAGACCACGGCCATCAGCGCAAAACCGCGGACGACGGTATCGCTGTAGACCTCTGCGGTCGATGTGGAGCTACTTGCCATGAAAACGCCTCCTTCCAGGGGAACCCGATGTTTCAAATTGGTGTGCGACGCGATTGTTCTGGCGCTGGCGCAGGTGCTGATTGATCGAAGTCAATCGGCGGCGGATCGTTCTCAAAAATTCTCAGCCCTTCGCGCTCGACATCGTCGAACTGGCCGCGGTGCAAGGCCCAACCAAACACAGCCACGATCATGAGCACCAACACGGCCGACAGCGGAATAAGCAAGTAAAGGATTTCCATGACAGGCTGGTGTCAGAGTGTGAGGGGCAATCCCAGCTCAGCGCGCCAAGCGCAGTGAATTGAGGATCACCAACAGCGAACTGCTGGCCATGCCCAGCCCGGCCGCCCAGGGTGGCAACCAGCCGACCAGGGCCAGCGGGATGCAGACGGCGTTGTAGCCCGCCGCCCACAGCATGTTCTGGCGAACCACCCGCATCGTGCGGCCGGCCAGCTCAAACGCCTGGGCCAGATCGGTCAGCCGGCTGGAGACCACCACCGCATCGGCCTGCGCGCGCGCCACCAGCGCGCCCTGCCCCATCGCAAAACTGACGTCGGCGCGTGCCAGCACCGGTGCGTCATTGATACCGTCGCCGACCATCGCCACACGCAGGCCGCTGGCCTGTGCCGCAGCCACCTCGGCCAGCTTGCTCTCGGGCGTGGCGCCGCCGATGGCCGCGTCCACCTTCAGCCGGCGGCCCATGCGCTGCGCATGCTCGGGCCGGTCGCCCGACAACAACACCACCGCCAGCCCACGCCGGCGCAGCGCGGCCACCGCCGCCAGCGCATCGGGGCGCAGCGATTCGTCGAAGTCGAAGCGCCAAAGGGCACAGCCGTCGACACCCCAGAAGACTGCCGCGCGGCCTTCGGCGGCGGCGCTGCCGGCAGCGGCATCACTGAGCGCAGCGACAGCCCCACCCGCCGGCGCAACAAATCCGGCCCGGCCCAGCCGCCAGCAGCGGCCTTGCGCGTCCAGCGCCTGCAGGCCGTCGCCGGGTCGCTCTTGCAGCTCGTGCCAGGCCTCGGTGGCAGCCCCGCCGCCAGCGGCCTGCGCCGCAGCCACCAGGGCCAGCGACAACGGGTGGTGCGACCAGGCAGCCAGCGACGCCGCCAAGGCCAGCGCTGTGCCAGCACGCTCATGATCGACGTCAGGGCGGCCCGGCGGCTCGCTCAGCGCGGCGCTCGTGGCCAACCCCTGCTGGCCCAGCCACTGCTGGCCCACCCATTGCTGGCCCACCCATTGCAGCTGTTGATCGCTGAGCGTGCCGGTCTTGTCGAAGTAGATGCGCTGAATGCGCGTCATGCCCTCCAGCGCGTCCAGCCGCTGCAGCAACACACCGCGCTTGGCCAGCGCGCTGGCCGCCGACAACAGTGCCGACGGTGCCGCCAGCGACAGCGCGCAGGGGCAGGTGACGATCAGCACCGATACCGCCACCCAGACGGCGCGGCTGGGATCGATCAGGCTCCACACCGCCGCAGCGCCAGCGGCCAGCAGCAGCACCACCCAGAGAAAAGGTGTGGCCCAGCGATCAGCGGCGCGCGCCATCGCCGGGCGTTGGCTCATGGCGTCGCGCATCAGCGCAACGATGCCCTCCAGCCGGGTATCGGCACCCACGCGGTCAACCCGCATCAGCACCGGCGCGCCCAGGTTCAGGCTGCCGGCCACCACCGCCGCACCGGCTGGCTTGGCCACCGGCGCGCTCTCGCCGCTGAGCAGCGCCTCGTCGGCCCGCGTGCTGCCCTCGATCAGCACACCATCGGCGGCAAAGGCCTGGCCTACCGGCACGCGCACGCGGTCCCCCGGCTGCAAGCGCAGCACGCTGACCACTTCGGCCTGGCCCTGCGCATCCAACCGCAGCGCGGTCTCGGGCAGCCCGGCCAACGTGGCCTCCAGCACCTGGGCCACGCGGTGACGGGCGCGGGTTTCAAGCAGCCGACCGCCCAGCAAAAAGCTGACAAACATGGTCAGCGAGTCGAAATAGACCTCGTGGCCAAACACACCGCCGGGGTCGAAGGTGGCGCCGGTGCTGGCAACAAAGGTGACCAGCACGCCCAGCGCCACCGGCATGTCCATGCCGATGCGGCGTGCCCGCAGGCCGCGCCAGGCGCCGCTGAAAAACGGCCCCGCCGAGAAGGCCATCACCGGCAGGCTGAGCAGCCAACTGCCCCAGTTCAGCAATTGCCGCAGATCGGGCGCCAGCTCGTTGGCGCTGGCCACATAGCTGGGCGTGGCCATCATCATCACCTGCATGGCGCAGAAGGCCGCCACAAAGAAGCGCCATACCGCCTGCCGATGCTCAAGCTTGCGCGCCTCGCGGGCGTCCTGGGCAGTGTCGGGCGTGGCTTGGTAACCGGCGGCCTGGATGGCGGCCACGATGTCGGCCATGCGCGTGCGCTGCGGCTGCCAGCGCACGCTGGCGCGCTCGCCGGCGGCGCTGACCACCGCCGACGATACGCCGGCCAGCCGCAGCATCGCCTGCTCGATCAGCCCGGCGCAGGCCGCGCAGTGCATGCCGCCAATGCGCAGCGACGATTCGGCCTGCGGCGTGCCATCGGCGGCGCTGCTGTAGCGGGTGAAACGCCGCAGTTCGACCGGGTCGTCGAGCACCGCCATGCCAGCGGCGATGGCCGCAACAGGCCTGGGCAGCGTGGGCTCGGCGGTGAGTTCAGAGGGCATGGTGAAATCGGGTAAAGCCGGGGCCTCGGGCAGGGCCAATGAGCCTGCCGGCCGAAGCGCCTTAATCTAGTGGTCTTGCCGAGGTTTACACATGATCTATGTCAAGACGTTCAGTTCGATCCGGCTCGGCCCTGCGCCGAGGCGAGCGGCAGCCGTCGCTCGGCTGATGATAGGCGCGGCTGCGCTGGCGGCCGCAGCAACCGCCTGGGCCGCCGCCGACGGCCAGCCGCAACGGCTGCAGGCCATCACCCTCAGCGCCGGCATGCACAACATCCGCGCCGAGCTGGCGCTCACGCCCGAGCAGCGTCAGATGGGCCTGATGTACCGGCGCGACCTGGCACAGCACGAAGGCATGCTGTTTGTCTTTGAGGCGCCTACTCAGCAATGCTTCTGGATGCGCAACACGCCAACGCCGCTGACCATCGCCTTTGTGGCCGACGACGGCAGCATCGTCAATCTGGCCGACATGAAGCCCTTCGACGAGAACTCGCACTGCTCGGCCAGGCCGGTGCGCTATGTGCTGGAGATGAACCAGGGCTGGTTCAAGAAGCGCGGCATCCAGGCCGGCTTCAAACTGGTTGGGGTGCCGTTCAAGCCCTGAGGCCAGCCGGCCCCAATGCAGATCGGGCCGGACAGCGTTGATGCTGACCGGCCCGATCTGGGCTCGCGGGTGGCGAGGATCAGGCGAAGTTGGCCGCCGCGAAGTCCCAGTTGACCAGCGCGGTCAGGTAGGTCTCGACAAACTTGGGCCGCGCGTTGCGGTAGTCGATGTAGTAGGCATGCTCCCAGACGTCGATCGTCAGCAGCGCCTTGTCAGCACCGGTCAGCGGCGTTGCGGCGTTGCTGGTATTGACGAGGTCAACCGAGCCGTCGGCCTTCTTCACCAGCCAGGTCCAGCCGGCGCCAAAGTTGCCCACCGCGCTCTTGGTGAAGGCTTCCTTGAAGGCGGCGTAGCTGCCCCACTTGGCGTTGATCGCCGCGGCCAGCGCGCCGCTGGGCTCACCACCACCTGCGGGCTTCATGCTGTTCCAGAAGAAAGTGTGGTTCCAGACCTGGGCGGCGTTGTTGAAGATCGGGCCCGATGAGGACTTGACCACGTCCTCCAGCGACTTGCCGGCGAAATCAGTGCCGCCGACGAGGTTGTTCAGGTTGGTGACATAGGCCTGATGGTGCTTGCCGTAGTGGTACTCAAAGGTCTCGACCGAGATATGCGGCACCAGTGCGTCGTTGGCATAGGGCAGAGCGGGCAGGGTATGGGTCATGGTGGGGGTCCTTGCAGGAGCGGCGCCAGGTTGTGACCGGTGCGCCTGGGTGGCGAAGATCGTCTGCGGGCCATTGTAGGCAGCGCGCCCGCCGGCGTCGCGGTTCAGGGGTTTGCCGGGCGTTTGCGCCTGGCGGCTTTGGCAGATGGGCTGGTAGATGGGCTGGTAGATGGGCCGGCAGATGGACTGGCAGATGGGCTGGCGGCAGGGCCAGCCGCCGCTGGCACCAAGGCGCTGTCGGCCGGTCCCAGGCTGACGCCCAGCACCTTCACCGCAGCACGGCCGTCGGCCCATTGCGCGCTCAACTCGCTGCCCGCCAGCAGGCCGGCGGCGCGGGTCACCGGCCGGCCCTGCGTGTCGGCCAGCCAGGCGTAACCGCGCGCCAGCACCTGGTGCGGGTCATTGGCCGCCAGCCGCAGTTGCAGCCGCGCCAGCTGCTCGCCGCGGCGCTGGAATTGCTGGCGGCCGGCCTGGTGCAGGCGCAGCGCCAGTTCCGCCAGCCTGCGCTGTGCCTGCACCAGCCCCAGCGACAGCGCCTGGCGCTGGCGCGCCTGCAGCCGGTCCAGCCGCACTGATTGCTGGTTGAGCAGCCGCGCCGGCCGGCCCATCTGCAGCGTCAGCCGATCCAGCCGCTGCGCCTGCTGGTCAAGCTTGCGGCCTGCGGCATGCCGCAGCGCGGTGGCCAGCGCCTGCAGCCGGGCCAGTGCTTCGGCGCGCAGTGGTGTGGCCAGCTCGGCCGCCGCAGTGGGCGTGGGCGCGCGCAGATCGGCCGCCAGTTCGGCCAGCGTGACATCGGTCTCGTGGCCGACGCCGCAGACCCCCGGCAGCCGGCTGGCCGCCACGGCGCGCACCACCGCCTCGTCGTTGAAGGCCCACAGGTCTTCCAGCGAGCCGCCGCCGCGGCAGACGATCAGCACGTCAACCTCGTTGCGCGCATTGGCCAGCGTGATCGCCTGCACCAGCTGTGCCGGCGCCTCGGCGCCCTGCACGCTGCTGGGGTAGATCAGCACCCGCAGCTGCGGTGCGCGCCGCGCAATCGCGCTCAGCACATCGTGCAGCGCCGCCGCGCCCAGTGAGGTGACCACGCCCAGCACGCGCGGATAGGCCGGCAGCGCCCGCTTGCGATCGGCCTCAAACAGACCGTCGGCGGCCAGCCGGGCCTTCAGCCGCAGAAACAGCTCGTAGAGCGAGCCGTCGCCCAAACGCTGCAGCGATTCGGCCACGCACTGCAGCTCACCTCGCGACTCGTAGACACCGAGGCGGCCGCGCAGTTCAACCTGCTGGCCATCGGCCGGGCGAAAGTCGAGCAGGCTGGCCGAGCGCCGAAACATCGCACAGCGCAACAGCGCGGCCTGGCCTTCGCTGTCCTTGAGGCTGAAGTAGCAGTGGCCACTGGCGGCGCGGGTGAAGCCCGAAATCTCGCCGCGCACCGTCACCGCGCCCAGCCTGGAGGCCAACGCGTCGGCCACCGCCAGCAGCAGAGCGGCCACGCTCCAGGCACGTGGGGCCGGCAGCCCGGTGAGGCTGTCAGCCCCGGCCATGCAAAGCACCTCCGGGACTGGCCGCGCTGGAGAAATCCACAGCGCTGCAGCACGGCACAGGCGCGGCGAAAATCAGCGTCATGAAGCTGTCATCATGTTGCAAGTGATTGATATAAAAAGGAAAAGTGCTGCTTAAAAGTGCGGCAATCCAGGCCAGAGGCCCGGAAACCGTGGTTTTTTGAGATCGCCGGGCGGCTTACCCACATGCTTATCCACAGCAGCGGTGGATGGATTGCCGATCAGCCCTGGTGGCGTGGCCAGGCCCGCAGCCGCTGCGGTAACCCAGGCCGGCGGGCCTGGCGTCGCGGGCCATAATCTGGCGCCCGGGCCGCCGCCCTGCCCTGTGACGAAAGGCCCTGATTTGCTGTCGATCATACAAGCCGCTGGCTGGCCGATTTGGCCGCTGATCCTGTGCTCCGTCGTCGGGCTGGCACTGGTCATTGAACGCTTGATGAGCCTGCGCAGCGCCCGCGTGATGCCGGCCACGCTGCTCGACGAGGTGCTGGGCCTGAGCCGATCCAGCCTGCCGGCGCTGGACGTGGTCAACAAGCTCGGCGAGAACTCGGTGCTGGGCAAGTTGCTGGCCAGCGGGCTGCGTGCGGTGATCGTCGAGCCTCGCATCAACGAGGCCTCGCTGCGCCAGATCTTTGACAGCGCCGGCCGCGTCGCCGCGCAGCAGCTCGAGCGTTACCTCAATACGCTGGCCACCATCGCCTCGGCCGCGCCGCTACTGGGCCTGCTGGGCACGGTGGTGGGCATGATCGAGATCTTCGGCTCGCAGGCACCCACCGGCGCCAGCAACCCGGCTGCGCTGTCGCACGGCATCTCGATCGCGCTCTACAACACTGCGTTTGGCCTGATCATCGCGATCCCGGCGCTGATGTTCTACCGCTATTTCCGCGGCCTGGTTGACCTGCACCTGCTGAACCTGGAACAGGCCGCCGAGCGCATGGTGCCGCACCTGATGCGCTTTGCGGTGCGCAGCGCACCGGTAGCACGATGAACTTTCGCCGCCACCGCAGCGAAGAGCCCGAGATCAACCTGATCCCGTTCATCGACGTGCTGCTGGTGATCCTGATCTTCCTGATGCTGTCCACCACCTACAGCCGCTACTCGGAGCTGCAGATCAACCTGCCGACCGCCAACGCCGAAAAATTGGTTGAGCGGCCCGGCGAGATCCTGGTCAGCGTCGGGGCCGACGGCCGCTATGCCATCAACCGCCAGCCGCTGGAAGGCCGCAGCCTCGAACTGCTGACCGCCGCACTCGGCGCCGCCGCCGAGCGCGCCGGCAAAGAGCCGGTGGTGATCGTCTCGGCCGATGCGCTGGCGGCGCACCAGTCGGTGATCAATGTGCTGGACGCGGCACGCCGCGCCAACCTGCCACGGCTGACCTTTGCCACCCAGCTGCCAACACCCGGCGCGGCGCGCTGACCGCGTGAGCGGCCAGCCGCAGCGCTTGCCTTGGCCCGCGCACAAAGCGGCATGCGCGGCATGCGCGGCATGCGCGGCATGCGCGGGATCGGCGGGATGAGCGGGCTCAGCGGGATAAGCGGGATAAGCGGGATAAGCGCCTGGATCGTCAGGCAATGGGCCGGGCCACGGCCCAGCGTCGGCGCGCGGCTGCTGCAACCCTTGTCCTGGCTGTACGGCGCGCTGGCCGCGCTGCACCGCGGCCTCTACCGCAGCGGGCTGCTGCGTGTGCAGCACGCGCCGGTGCCGCTGCTGGTGGTGGGCAACCTGGTGGCCGGCGGCGCCGGCAAGACGCCGGCGGTGATCTGGCTGGTAGACCAACTGCGCCGGCAGGGCTTCACACCAGGCGTGATCTCGCGTGGCCAGGGCCGGCGAGGCGGCAGCGTCGAGGCGGTGCGGGTTGACCGCGCTGCCGCCGAGGTCGGCGACGAGCCGCTGTTGATCCACCGGCGCACCGGTGCGCCGGTGATGGTGGGCGCCGACCGGGCAGCGGCGGCGCAGGCACTGTGCCTCGCCCACCCCGAGGTTGATCTGCTGATCGCCGACGACGGCCTGCAGCATCACCGCCTGCACCATGACCTGGCGCTGCTGGTGTTTGACGAGCGCGGCGCCGGCAACGGCTTGTTGCTGCCCGCCGGCCCGCTGCGCGAGCCGCTGCCGGCACAGCTGGGCCCACACCAGCGGGTGCTGTACAACGCCGCCGCGCCCAGCACGCCGCTGCCGGGCTTTACCGCCAGCCGCCGCCTGCACAGCGTGCAGCCGCTGGCCGACTGGCGGGCCGGCCGGCCGCCGCCGGCCGACGGCGGCTGGGCGGCATTGCGCGGCCGGCCGCTGCTGGCCGCTGCCGGCCTGGCCCGGCCCGAGCCCTTCTTCGCCATGCTGGAAGCCCAAGGCCTGCAGATCAACCGCCTGCCGCTGGCTGACCACCACCGCCTGGACCCTTTGCCCTGGCCAGCCGACACCCACGCGCTGGTGCTGACCGAGAAAGACGCCGTCAAGCTGCGGCCCGAACGCGCCGGCGGCACCGCAGTGTGGGTAGCGCGGCTAGACTTCCAGCCCGAGCCGGCTTTGGCCGACGCCCTGCGCACCTGGTGCGCGCCCTTCAAGACCTCGTACAACACCTCGCCATGAGCCTGGATCACAAACTGATCGACCTGCTGGTCTGCCCGCTGTGCAAGGGCCCACTGCAACTGGCCCGTGACGAGCAGTCGCGGCCGATCGAGCTGATCTGCCCGGCCGACCGGCTGGGCTTTCCGCTGCGCGACGGCATCCCGGTGATGCTCGAAGCCGAGGCCCGCGTGCTCGAAGACTTTCCGCCGCCGCCGCCCTCGCCGCTGCCGATGCCCGGCGAGGCATGAGTTTTACAGTGCTGATCCCGGCCCGGCTGGCCAGCAGCCGGCTGCCCGACAAACCGCTGGCCGACATCGCCGGCCTGCCGATGGTGGTGCGGGTAGCGCAGGCCGCAGCGCGCAGCGCGGCGGCGCGGGTGGTGGTGGCCGGCGACCATCCGTCCATCGTCGAGGCCTGCCTCAGCCATGGCATCGAGGCCGTGCTGACCCGCTCCGATCACCCCAGCGGCAGCGACCGCCTGGCCGAGGCCTGCGTGCTGCTGGGCCTCGACGGCGACGCGCTGGTGGTCAATGTGCAGGGCGACGAGCCGCTGATCGCCCCAACCATGATCGACGCCTGCACCGCGCTGCTGCGCCAGCGGCCCGACTGCGTGATGGCCACCGTGGCCCATGAGATCGACGCCCTGGCCGAGTTCAGCAACCCCAACGTGGTCAAGGTGGTACTCGACGCCGCCGGCCGCGCGCTGTACTTCTCGCGCGCGCCGATCGCCTGGTGGCGCGACGGTTTTGCCCAAGGCATCAACGCCCTTCCCAGCACGCCCGCGCCGCTGCGCCATGTTGGCCTCTACGCCTACCGGGCAGGCTTCTTGCGCAGCTTCCCTCAGCTGGCGGTGGCGCCACTTGAAACGCTGGAATCGCTGGAGCAATTGCGCGTGCTCTGGCATGGCGAGCGCATCGCCGTGTGGGTCAGCGCCGAGCGCCCTGGCCCGGGCGTCGACACGCCCGAAGACCTGGCGCGGGTGCGGGCTATCTTCGCCGCGCAACAGCCCTCTTGACCCTGCCTTGACGAGGCCTTGACTCGGCCGCCGTGCCCTGCGGCGTCAGCTTTGTGCAGGGAGCGGCATGCTATTCTCGATTTCACTGTGCGCACGCCGCGCTGTCAGGCTTGATGGCGCGCACTGCCCAAATTCACACCAATGACGAGGCACGGATGAGACTGATCCTATTGGGCGCACCTGGCGCCGGCAAGGGCACGCAAGCCCAGCAGATCTGCCAGAAATACGGCATTCCGCAGATATCAACCGGCGACATGCTGCGTGCTGCGGTGAAGGCCGGCAGCACCATGGGCCTGGCGGCCAAGCAGGTGATGGACGCCGGCGGCCTGGTCAGCGACGACATCATCATCGGCTTGGTCAAAGAGCGCATCACCCAGCCCGATTGCATCAAGGGCTTCTTGTTCGACGGCTTCCCGCGCACCCTGCCGCAGGCCGATGCGATGAAGGCCGCCGGTGTCAAGCTTGATCTGGTGCTGGAGCTTGACGTGCCCGACGAGGCCATCATCGAGCGCATGAGCGGGCGCCGCGTGCACCAGCCCTCGGGGCGCAGCTACCACCTCCAGTTCAACCCACCCAAGGTGGCCGGCAAGGACGACGAGACCGGCGAGCCGCTGATCCAGCGCGACGACGACAGCGAGGCCACGGTGAGCAAACGGCTGAATGTCTACAAGAGCCAGACCCGGCCACTGGTCGCCTACTACGCCGAGTGGGCCGCCACCGGCGACGCCCAGGCGCCGCGTTATGCGTGCATCGCTGGTCTCGGCACGGTTGACGAGATCACAGCGCGGGTGATGGCCGCACTCGCCGCCTGAAGCCTGGCGGCCGCTGCGGCCGCCAAGCGTTTCACCCTCCCCTCTGACGGCCACGCACAACGTGGCCGTTGGTGTTTACGACGTTCACCCTCCCCACCCTTCAAAGGACTCATCATGGACATCGCAGGCAAGGTTTTTATCGTCACCGGTGGCGCATCCGGGCTGGGCGAAGGCACGGCCCGCATGCTGGCCGAAGCAGGCGCCCGGCTGGTCATCGCTGACCTGCAGACCGACAAGGGCCAGGCGCTGGCGGCTGAACTGGGCGCCAGCTTTGTGCGCTGCGACGTCAGCCAGGAGGCCGACGGCCGCATGGTGGTGGCCGAGGCACTGGCACTGGGCAAGTTGTTCGGCCTGATCAACTGCGCCGGCATCGCACCGGCGGTGAAGACCGTGGGCAAGGACGGCGCGCACCCGCTGGACAGCTTCAGCAAGACCATCCTGGTCAATCTGGTGGGCAGCTTCAACATGATCCGGCTGGCCGCCGAGGCGATGTGCCGCAACGAGCCCGAGCCCACCGGCGAACGCGGCGTGCTGATCAGCACCGCCAGCGTAGCCGCCTACGACGGCCAGATCGGCCAGGCGGCTTATGCCGCCAGCAAGGGCGGCATTGTCGGCATGACATTGCCGATCGCCCGCGACCTGGCCCGCAACGGCATCCGCAACATGACCATCGCGCCCGGCATTTTTGGCACGCCAATGCTGTTCACCATGCCGCAAGCGGTGCAAGACGCGCTGGCCGCCGGCGTGCCCTTCCCCAGCCGATTAGGCACCCCGGCCGACTACGCCAAGCTGGTCAAGCACATCATCGAAAACGAGATGCTCAACGGCGAAGTGATCCGGCTGGACGGCGCGATCAGGCTGGCGCCGAAGTGATCTGCGCGGGCCTAACCGCATCAAGTCAACAGCGCGATGCAATGTGGCGTGGCCCCCATGGCCCAGCGCCGTCCTCGAAGCGCAGGTTGGAAACCGGGACGAGCTTGGGGTTCACCCGCGCCCTTACTGCCCGCGCTGTTGCGGCCAGACAGACGCTGCTGGAGATTGCGAACCTTGGCCTGGCTTGGCCTGAATTGGGCGGAGGCCCGTCGAGCCCAGTAAGAAGCGGCGCTGCGCGCTGCGTGGCCGCTTGCTGTGCCTGCGCCAATGCCGCTTACAGCGCCACGTACATATCGGCAAACGGCGCCGTGATCGCCTCGCTTATGGCCGAATTTGTCGCAACCGCAAAACGAATCCACGGACTCAACGAATACTTACGGCGACAGCGTAAACATTCGGTGAACCCGTATGCTGGGTTCGCACGCGGCGGCGTCAGGCGCAGAGGACGGTTCTGAAGTTCTGCCGCAGTGGGTAGAGCCAGATGTCCTTGATGGGGATGATCTGCTGGTGGACACGGGACTTCTT